>CASEHF010000001.1 GCA_949287685.1 uncultured Christensenella sp.
ACAAGACTGAGGGCATTATGGAATTACTTGATGAATACGATGTAAATGCTACTTTCTTTCTAGTCGGCTTTTGGGCAGAAAAATACCCCGACATTGTAAAGAAAATTCACGAAAACGGATACGAGATAGGTACTCACAGCAATACGCACCCTGATTTAACAAAATTAAACCGCGACCAAATCAATCTAGAACTTACTAATTCGGTATCGGCTATAAAATCTGCTTGTCCTGAGGTGGAGGTCGAGTTGTTTAGGGCTCCATATGGCGCATATAATAATGCAGTCATCGAGTCCGCCGAGGCGCTAGGGCTAACCACTATACAGTGGGATGTCGACTCGCTCGATTGGAAGGGGCTCTCTGGCGCCGAGATTGCTACTCGAATTATGGACAGAGTCAAGCCAGGCTCAATCATCTTATGTCACAACAATTCGGACCACATTTTAGATGCTTTGCCAATAGTGCTCGACAGATTAAAAAAGCAAGGTTACGAGATTAAATGTATAGGCGACCTAATTTATGAGGATAATTATACTATTGATAGAGCAGGTGTGCAACACAAAAATACAGTATAATAGGAGAAAATTATGAGTTTTGAATTTAACAACAACAGAGTTTACCTTTGCGGAAAAGTGATGAGTGAGCCTCGATTCAGCCACGAGGTGTATGGTGAGGGCTTTTATGAGGTTATGTTGGAGGTCGATAGACTGTCCGACCAAAAGGATATTATACCTATTACTATTTCGGAGCGCTTGTTTAACGACAGTACTTTTGTATTAGGCAACATCATCGCCCTAAATGGACAGTTTCGCAGTTACAACAAGTTTGTCGATGGCAAGAGCAAGTTAATGCTAACAGTTTTCGTGCGCGAATTAATTACTCCCGATGCAAACCTAAATAGCAACATTATTGAACTAACAGGCTACATTTGTAAAGAGCCGATTTACCGTACGACTCCCTTTAAACGCGAGATTTGCGACTGTTTAATCGCTGTAAACCGTGCCTATAACAAATCGGACTATTTGCCTTGTATAGCGTGGGGGCGGAATGCCAGATTTGTTAGCGGACTAAGTGTCGGGGACAAACTCTACCTAACAGGCAGGATTCAGAGCCGCGAGTACCAAAAGCGCTTGGAAAACGACACTCTAGAGACTCGCACCGCCTACGAGGTGTCCGTTTCAAAGATTTCAGACCGCGACAATGTCGACTACATTTTAAATCCAGTAGACTTTCCCGAGGACCTCGCAAAAGCATCAAATTAATTAAACTTTGTGGTAGTAGAATTTGTAAAACTTAAATCCAAAGCAGAGCGTTAATTGGGTATACAGGTGAGTGTATGATTTCAGTATAGTTGAGTTTGTAAATTAACTACTTAAAAAAGCATAAGTAATTGATTTTGAATTACACTTCAAAAGTACTTAACTTTTGAAGTGTAATTTTTAATATCATCCTCATCCTCGACCCTGTAAGAGTAGTTAGTTGTATGTTCCGTTATAATAAAAGCCTAGGCTGGTGCAAAACTATTCGTTTCTTACTATACTAAGTACTCTTGCGCCAGACTTCCTGCAAGCAGGAAGGCATCCTGAGTGTCGACCCGCGTAAGCCTTCAGACGAAGGATCTATTCCTCTTAAAACAACTCCATACAAAAAAATCAGCCTATCCATACAAATTATCTAATATTTTTACAAAAATATCACAAAATACGCAATATATTTTTATAAGTATTGACTAATAAACCCAAAAATGGTATAATATAACTATAAAAAAACGATAAATAGGAGATTGTATTATGCCAGAAAATCAAAACACAGAGAACCGTAGACAGCGCACAACCCGCGCTATGGGTAATGCTGTCGTAGGTGGTAGCCGTGCTGTTGCCGACCTTGCTACACTTGGCGGACATGTTAGGCGCTACAACATTGATAATAGCTTTACCGAGTTTGACAAAATTCCAGAATCGAGGAGGCGCTATGTCACTCGAATTATGATGAACGCAAATTTAAAGAGTATCGGTCCCGACTTTGCAAATGGTGCAACGCACTTGCGCGAGGTGAGATTTACTCCCGACCCAGACAGAGACAGACTAAACCCTGATGACCCAATCGGTGAAAAGGAAGTATCTCTAATTACAGTTATCCCGACCAACGCGTTTAGTGGATGTATACACCTAAATGTAGTCGACTGGGAGAGTCTTGTGAGCCTAGCGCGAATCGAGGCAGGTGCTTTTTCGAATACTGCTATTCGTGAGGTAGCGCTTCTACCTAATTTGACATACATCGGCGAGGGTGCGTTTAATGAATGCTCGAAACTTCGCCATGTGTACCTTTCGGATGATGTAAAATACATCGGGCCGAACGCTTTTGCAGGCTGTACCAGACTTGTAAATAATGACAAGGCAATTTTTGGTGGCCGTGGCGTGTTTGAGTTGCCAAAAAATCTTGAGTTTTTGGGTGAGGGTGCGTTCGCTGGTTGTAAACGCATAAAGAAGGTTAAATTCCCCGAGTCTATTCGCGAAGTTTCAGGTAATCCATTCCTAAACGCATCCTGCTACAAGGAAAATGATAAGTTAAAACTTACTGCTCGCTGGAGATTATGGCGTACTCAAATTGAAATTCCGGGAATCGAGAGACACCCAATTCGTGCAAAGGAACTTAAAAAGATTGAGACAAGTCTCGATGGCTTGCGCCATGTTCAATTAAATGAGGAGCACTATATCGAGACCGAACCTGGGAAGTTTACTCAAGTGTCTGCCGAAAATTATGAAAAATGGCTCAAATCACGCAATGACCAACTTCAAGCATTCCAGGTTACTCCCGAGGCGTTCCGCGAGTACTGTATGGCTACTTGGGGTAAAGAGATTGATATCGAGAATATTCCTCAGTGGAAACTCGATGCTTGGCTAAACGGTGTTGCACTCGATGATGAAATTAGCATTACTTTTGGCGTGGGCGACAGCGTGACCATTTCTCCCGAGAAATTAAAGAAAGCAATCTACGAAATGCAGAAAAATAGGGAAAGCGTAAAAGAGGAGCCAAATCCAAAACCTACCGAAGCCGAAGAGGAAAGGGTTAGCGAAAGTACTGGTCCAGCTCCCGAGGCAATTGTTGAGGAACCTACCGTACCAACTCCTGAAACTCCCGAAGTAGTTATTGAGGATACTGGGACCCCGACTGTTTCAACCCCAGAGGATGACTTTGACTACGAAAAGTATAGACAAGAGTGCGCAAGCCAAAATGTGCCTGATGCTGTACTAAGGCAAATGGTAGAGGAAAATGTAGATATTACGAAGAGTGAAGCAATTGAAAAATTCTTTACAGATGAGAAAAATCAAGAATTTATTCAAAATGCTTATAACGAAATGATTGCACCATATGCTGAAGCGCAGGGCGATACGATTACACCCGAGGCGGAAGTTGAGGCTGAGCAAGGTAATCCTATAACATTAGAGGCATCAAAATTGAGAAAATTTATATTAGAGAAAAAATTGTCTCCCGAATATATTAAAGAAAAATACCAAGAGGGCGTTAATGTTTATAATTTAGAGGAGTTACAAGCCGCTGTGGCGGCAGATGAAGCCGCAATGGCAGCACAAGCAAACACAGCGACAGAACGAGAGAGAGGAATGTAAATATAACCCCCAAATTTAGATTAACACATCTTTTAAATCAACAAACAAAGCGCTTGGTTCTTTAAGAGCTAGCGGACAAATAAAAAACCTAAACTAATCATAGTTTAGGTTTTTTACTTATAAACTTCCAGTTGTATTAGGTTTTATTTGTAATGTTTAAAAATCAGTCTCATTCCTTAATTAAAAACAAGAAATTGTTTTAAATTAAAAATAAAAAAATTTCATAGTTATTATTTGACTAAAATAAATTAATATAGTATCATAAAATAAAACTTAAGGAGGAATTTATGGGTTTTTTAGGTTGGTTGTTCAGTGTTCCTAGTAGGCATTATAGGGATATGCGTAGATATGAAAAAGGTGGCATTGGCGCTAGGGTTTTTTCAATTATCATTTCAATGCTTTTTATCGGTGCTGCATTAGGGCTTGAATATTGGTTTTTCTCATCGCTTATGACAGGCGGTTCACTTGGTGGAGGAATTGCAAAAGTTGTTGCACTAATTTTTATAGGTATTTTCTTTGTAGCGACATTTATTGCAGCACTCGAATTTTGCGGAGTCTATGCTTTTACCGCTTTTGCAATGGCAACGCTAGGATTAGTTTATTCTGCGCAAAAGAAAAAAGCGATTTTAGAGAAAAACCAAAAGAAAATCGAGAATTTAGAGGCGGAACTTGAAACAACTCCAAGCCTAAAATATAAAAAACTGGACATATTTGTTGGAATTTTTCAAATACTATTGGCGTTAGGGCTTTTTGCTGGCGTTATTGCTGTTGCAGTTTTGACAATTTAGAAAATTTGTTCAATTTGCTTGTGATATTATTTATTTAATGCTATACTAATATAGTTATATGTTTCCATTTTTCACAAACAACTTTTTATACGCGTATAACGGAAAGGAGGATTTATGAAAAAGAAAATTTTAAGTTTTTGTCTTGCTTTTGCACTAATTGTTCCTGCTGCATTTTTATTAAGCGCTTGCGGTGATAAAAAAGTTCAATCAATAACAGTCGACGACCTTTTTATTAGTAATTTTGCGGAATTCGAATATGGGACCAATATTGAGGATATCTATTCTCTTGACAATATGAAGGTGACTGCAACCTATAATGATAATTCTACAAAAGTTTTAAATTCTAATGAATACACCATTAAGTTTAGCAAAAATTCAAGTTCCATAGAGGAAATCAAAAGTATTCCAGATGTTGGTTATTATGAAATCTATGTTTCTTATGAGGGATTTGGACAAGGTGGTTCCTTTAGCATAATCCCCAGTGAGACTCCATACTACACAATAGCTTTATCTCATATGTCTTGGACTTATGGAGAGGATAATAATTTCCCAACTGTAACTTTAGAAAATTATCAGTTACAGGAGGGGGATAGCGTTTCATACTATTATATTGAAAAATCCAAATATGATGCTTTGAATGAGGGAGCAAGTATTTTTTCAGAAGCATATAATTGGGAATATGTTGTAGAAAAACAAACTATTCTTGATGCAGGACAATATTATGTGTTTGCATATATCACTTTTGCGAATGAATCTAACTATACAGGGCTTACGGTTATAGATAATAATACACTTATTACAGTTAACAAAAAGAATGTTGTGGTTACACCCGATGATGCGATTGGAGTTAGTGCATTGAAATTTGATTATAACAATTCTTATAACATTCCACATGGACAATCTGATGGTGGTTATCTTATTGGAGACCTCGCTTTAAAACATGTTACATTAGATGGTACTTCTGCAACTATTTCTGGCGTTGAAGGATATTTTGATTGGAAAAATCCTAATCAAACCTTAAACTCTACTAACAATGGTGACTCTTATCCAATTATATTTATTCCGAATTCAAGTCAAAATTATAATGTAATCTATAACGAAGGTGAAATAACCTTGCCAGTTTCCATTGAAAAAGGAGTAATTGATAATAAAAGCACTTTGGACATATACTTTGTGAATTCTGAAGGACAGGCTAAAACAATAACATATGATGGAAAAGCACACAGCCTTTTACTAGACAACTTTGAAATATTCAATGCTGGCGGTATTTTGAAAAATACTGTAACATTTACACAAAATGGAGAAAGTGTTGTTGTTCGCGAAGAAACTTCGGAATATGGATTAGTTGATTATTATGTTGATGGACTCAAAGAAGTGGGGACTTATACATTCATTGTCTCTATACTTGATAAAATAAATTATTGTTGGTCTGATGGATCGGTAGATGATGTGATATTTACAGTGGAAATAGTACAATGATAAAATAATAAAAATTAAAGGAAATCTCTTTAATGATGGGGCACTCTCAAATTAAAGGGATTTTTTATTATCGTATTTTACTTACGACCATCACTAAATAACATAAAAAGGGTATAAGTTAGTTTAATCTAAAATATACCCTTTTATTATTTAAAAACCGAAATAAACGGTTTTGTGTCGTATCGATGCGTGTGGTCGTATTTTACTAGAATATTATACCGTTTTGTTTTCGCGGCGTTTTTTATTGTTTAGACTAATTACAATCGCAATAATTATCGCCAAAATCAATGATAAAATCATCAAAACAATACCTATAATTTGTGTGATTGTTAGCGTACCATCGTTTACAAAACTTTGCGACACATATCCCTGTTTAATTTCGCCGTTTATTAGATATTGAATTTTGCATATTCCGTTAGTTGTCTCTAGCACGGTGATACTGAACCCTTTTTCTAGCGTGTCTTGCTCGGTGCTAAGCCCCTCATCGGCATATACGATAGTTTCGGCGCGGGTGCTAGCATTGCTCACAATCGTGTTATCAATAGCAGTGTCGAATTCCACACCTACAGCAGTACGGCTGTCTATATAGTATACATTGCCCTCAAATTTCACCGCTATAAAGTTAGTCCCAGAGCAATCACTAGGGAAAGTAGGCGCCTCCACAGTGTCTAGAGTTGTGCCATAATCCACGCGTGCGCCAAATGGAGCGAATGCGGTTTCATCTTTCTTTACACTGAATGGGAGGTTGTATAATTTTGTTTGTTTCACGACCACGCGCACTTGTTGACTCGAAATTGCGATAGATTGAATAGCAGAGTCGCTTTTTAGAATGTAGCCCAGTTTGTATGTGCCACTAAGATTGCTATCTAGCACATAGTAGAAGTGTTCGCTACTATTCTGGAGTAGTATTACGCTTTTTGAGTCGGAATAGGTGATGCTCGGCGAATTGAGACTTTGGTATTCGTAAAGTTTGGTGCCAGCATCCACCCTCAAGACATCAACGACCTCTGATTTTTGTGTATAATTATACAAATCAATCGGCGCCTCAATCTCGCTATATGTGGTGATAAAATTCCCGAGTTCGCTTGTGATAGCGAATTTTTCAATCGTGTTTTGCTGTGCTAGGTAGCACGCCCCAGTTGTGTAGTCTAGCGTAAATTTCGAGTATCCTATACCAACTTCAACAGACTCGACAATTTCACTAATCTTATATAGAGTACTCCCGCTATAGCAGTAGACAATTTCCAAACTGTCCACACATATATCTAAAATATTTTGCGTTATTTCGGTTGAAATTTGTGTGATTTCATATGTTTTTAAGTTAATTTTATATAAATTTTCATCAATATTGAAATATCCAAAGGTTCCAAACTCGTTTACAGCAAAATTTCCCACAGTAAATTCTAGCGGCATTTCCTCAAAAATCAACTCACAAACTTGATTTAGAATTAAGTCATTTGTGGTTTCATCATGGGTAACTTTTGCTAGTGTATTTCCGCTAATCAAGTAAATTTCCCCTGTAGCGCTTGCGGCAATCGCTCTGTTTTGAGTAGGAAAGGGCTCCACTGTGTTTTCATTTTTGTATATGCTTATTTCTCGTGCTTCGCTTAAATTATCCAAGTCCAAAATGTATAAATATAAATTTTCTTTTATAAATATTAATTTATTATCAGCGGCATCTAGTGCTGTGATAATGCCCGTTGGGCTAGTGTATAATAGGTCGCCCGTTGTATTAAAAATATCTGTGCCATCAGTAAAATATAAGTTATTTTCATATAGCACTAAATCGTTTATGTTAGATACATCACTTATGTCTAAATCAAGCGTGGTTTTGTTTATATTATAGGAAGTCGCAAACACTGGCGAAATATATAATATAGCCAGCAGCATAAAAAGCAATGCTATTCCATTTAAGATTACTTTTGTTTTCCTCATTTTCTTTATCCTTTTTAATATTATACCACAAATACCAATTAAAAAAAACAAAATAAATAAAAAAAGTTTAACATTTTTATAAATTTGTATGTTAGGTGTCAGTATTTTATATTTATAATACGAACATATGTTCTAAAACATTAAGAACACAACATTTTTAAAAACAATAGAAAAAATTTGCAAAAATTTCGAAAAGTGTGGCGCGGGATATTGACAAATGGTTTTTCTATAGGTTATGATTGAAGTCGAAAATACGCATTTTGTGTAATTTTACAAATTTTTTATAAAAAAAGGAGAAAAAATATGAAGAGTTTTATTTGGGCAAAAACGCTTTTTGAGGCGTATAAATATCTAGGTAGGGTGATAAAGAGCATTGATAGATTAGTCCTATCGAGTGGTGTGCATAGTTATTCTTTACACCAATATGGTGAAAATACATTAGGAAAAATGGAGGCGATTATCGACCTTATTCAACGAAAAAAGCGGCTAGTGTTTATCAAGTTGATTATCGAGGAAGGAGTTAAAAACTTAGACTCCGAGGATGGAAAACTTTTAATTAGATATTATTTCGATAACATACCTACGGCACGCATAGCCGAGGAGTTAAATAGACCTAGGCGTACAATTCAGAGAAATATAAATGATGCGTTAGAAAACTTTATGCTAAAACTTCTAGAGCTCGGTTATAACACCGCTACAATAGAACAACTTTTAGAAAATGAAAGTTGGATACTCGGTGTATATAATAGTTATGTTGCGAAATATCAAAACAAGGATAAAACGCTCGCTCCACTAACAATTCCAAAACTAAACCGAAATGACAAATTGATAAATTCCGTATATTGTGGTTTTTAAAAAATGCGAAAATGACTGCATAGTACCTAAAAAACGATAAAAATTTGCGATTTTTTATTAAAAATCAAAGTTTTTATCATCTTTGCTTTCTGGGAGTGAGAGTCTGTTGAGATTCGCAATTTGCCTTGCTGCTACTTTTTTGTGCTTTCGTTTACTTGGCCTAAACACTAATAGCAGTAAAATTATAGCAGGTATTGTGAGTCCTAAAATGAGTAGCCAGTTGCTTCCGTTTTGCAATTCAGGTGCTATTACGGTACCACCATTTACTGCTTCGCTAGGTTCTGTTTCCACGATTTCAGTGTTGGGCAAAATTTCAGTTAAGTTGGTTGTCAGTGGCGCATAGACATAGCCGGTTAGTATCCCTTGCTCAAAACTTTTGTACCTGCAAAAATACCAAACATCCGTTAGTTCTGGGTTGACAAATTCACCCTTAACTTGCCCGAAGTATTCTATATCGGTTGCGTTAAACGGAATAGTCCCGATGTATTCGCTCGTAGTGTTTGGCTCACTGCGAATGACTAGATTCGCGACACCCTGCACACCGAAGGTTATGTTCTCGAGATATGGTGTTACTGGTGTCGAGTACACTCTCTCCACATTATCGCGCAGTACATAACCGCTAAATTCGCGATAGGTGACATTTAAAAAAATTTCATCATACTCGCTATTGAATATTACAAAATACGAGGTCGGTAGCACAAAGTAAACATTGCTCGCTTCCTCTGAGTTTACTGGGGTGCGATATAGTATTGTATTCTCACTTGTGACACGATAATATGTGACTTCATCGGCTTTTGTAATAGGTAAATTACAAAAATCGGTCAAACAGAAAATGCATAAAAATGCAGTTAAAATGTATAAATATGCGCGCATAATTCACTCCTAATATATTTTACCAAACAATGATTGTATTTCCATTTGCAATTATTGTTTTTTTTGCGAATTTTAAACCTAATGTTGGCATATTTTAGAAAATTTAGTTGATTTGGTGGTGTGATGGATAACGAATTGTTAAATAAACTGTTACAAATTGATAATGAAATTAAACGGCGGCAGCGGAATAATAAGTTAGCCGAGTATAACAAAACCAAGGTTCATAAAAAGCAAATGGCATTTCATAAATGTGACAAACGGAATCGTTGGGTGTTTGGTGGCAATAGAAGTGGGAAATCGCAATGCGGAGCGGTGGAGGCGGTGTGGTTGGCTCGAGGGATTCATCCCTTTCGCCCGAATAAAACTTGCGATGGGTGGGTGGTGAGTTTAAGTCAGCAGGTACAGCGTGATGTTGCTCAAAGCAAAATTTTATATTACCTTAATCCAGATTGGATAGTTGACATTATTATGCTGACAGGTCGCAAAGATTCCGCACAAAACGGGGTGATTGACTATATTTTGGTGAAAAATGTATTCGGTGAAGTGAGTAAAATCGGTTTTAAAACTTGTGATCAGGGCCGTGAAAAATTTCAAGGGACCAGTCTCGACTGGGTGTGGTTCGATGAGGAGCCGCCGTTTGACATATATCTCGAGTGCCGTATGCGCGTGCTTGACCGCGAAGGTATTATTTTTGGCACGATGACTCCGTTAAAAGGGTTGACTTGGGTGTACGATAAAATTTATTTAAACGAGAGTGCCGACCCAGATGTATGGTATATCGAAATGGAGTGGGCGGACAATCCATATTTATCCAAGGCGGAGATTGATGCGCTATCGCGGTCGCTTAGTAGCGATGAATTGAAAAGTCGCCGCTACGGGAAATTTATCACTAGAGGTGGGCTTGTTTATAGTGAATTTGATGCGAATGTGCATATAGTTGAGCCATTTTCGGTCCCGAAAGATTGGTATGATAACATTAGTATTGACCCGGGGCTGCACAATCCCCTAAGTGCGCATTGGTACGCGGTCGATTATGATGGAAATATTTATGTCATCGCTGAGCACTATATGGCGGAGCAAACTATTGAGTTTCATGCGAATGCCATAATTGAAAAGTGTAAGAGCCTCGACTGGCCGACTGGCTTTGATATGAGATACTCAGCGCTAATAGATTCGGCGGCTAATCAAAAAACTTTGTCCTCGCCCAAAAGCGTGAGTGAAATGTTTTACGACTATGGTGTAAATGTGAACACTAATGTAAATAAAGACCTCTTTTCGGGCATTTCCCGCGTAAAAAGTTACTTAAAAAACGCAAAAGGTGAGGCAAAATTGTTTATTTTCTCGACTTGTGTCAATATGATTCGCGAAATCAAAGGGTATTGGTGGGGGGAGGCTGATGTCCCGATTAAAAAAGATGACCACGCAATGGATGAACTGAGGTACTACATTATGTCGAGGCCCGAGCCGCACGAACCCGAAAAACCCGCTTTAAATGAAATTCAACTTCACAAAGAAAAATTGATTTCGCAAAATAAACGCAGGCGACTGTTGTCAAGGAGATGGTAGATTGGATGCAGAAAAAGAAAGTGAAAAATTAACAAAATCGTTATTAAAAAAGGCTATGGGTTACACGGTTGATGAAGTTGTTGAGGAGTATGTGAGTGAGGAGGATGAATTAAAACTTGTGAAAAAGAAAGTTACTAAAAAACACATTCCTCCTGATATAAACGCAGCGCGGGCTTTGCTGGAAAAGTGTTTTGATAATCAATTTAACAACTTGGCAGAACTATCAGATGCGGAGTTATCTAGCCTCCGCGAGCAGGTTCTAAACGAAATAAAAGAGCAGGAGCAGCAAAATGGAAATACAAAAAGCAAACCGAAAGTATAAATGTGCGGGTGAGGTACTATGCAATGAAAAAGTCGAATTTTGCATTAAATTTAGTAAAAAAACCGTAAATTTATGCGAAAAATGCGCGCGAAATCTATTTCAACAACTTGGTACACATTTAGTCCCAAAGTCGATTAAAAACAAATTTAATTACAAGGAGTAAAAAATGCAAAATAAAACAAAGAACACAACGAAGTCAAAAGACACTCGAGAGCGCGAATTAGTAAGCGAGATTCGCGAGGATTTTGAGCGTAGGCGCGAGGAGCGGAGACCCTTTGATGCGCAGTGGCAACTCAATATGAATTTCGTAATGGGTAACCAGTATTGCGGAATCAATGCAAACGATACGCTTGATGATTTTGATAAGCAGTATTTTTGGCAAGAGCGCGAAGTGTATAATCACATCGCACCGATTGTCGAGATACGACTATCCAAACTCGCTAAAGTTCGCCCCACTATGACAGTGTTGCCTGCTAGTGGCGATGAGGATGATATCAGCAATGCTCATGTTTGCAAAAACATTCTTCAATCGGTCACCAGCAAACTCGAATTAAGTGAAAAAATAGCACAAGCCACTTATTGGAGCGAAATCTGTGGCACAGCGTTCTATAAAATTGTTTGGAATGACAGCGCGGGTGCTTTGCTCGGAATGACAACGGTTGGTGAGCGTATATATGAGGGCGATGTGGATATTGTCGTATGTTCGCCTTTCGAAATTTACCCCGACAGCAATTCGTGCGAGGATTTGGAAAGTTGCCGTAGCCTCATTCACGCCCGCGCCTATAATGTCGATGCCATTAAAAAGCATTGGGGAGTTGAGGTGAAAGGTGAGGATATCGATACCTATAATCTCGCCAATTCGCAAGTGGCAGGCGGGCTTGGGTATGTGACCCGCTCCGCAAAAATTGCGAAAACGACCAAGCACAATCAGGCTATGGTCATAGAGCGCTATGAAATGCCAAATGATGAGTACCCCGATGGTAGGCTGGTGATAATTGCTGGCGACAAACTGCTTTACGATGGCATTTTGCCTTATCAAAATTTGCACAACGGTGCTCGCGGTTTTCCCTTTATTCGACAAATTAGTATTACACAGCCCTCACTTTTTTGGGGTACGACAGTAGTAGAGCGCACGATTCCTGTCCAACGCGCGTACAACGCTGTAAAAAATCGCAAGCACGAGTTTATAAATCGCCTCAGTATGGGGATTATGAGCGTAGAGGATGGTTCAGTCGATGTCGAAAATCTCGAGGAGGAGGGGTTAAGTCCAGGCAAGATTTTAATTTATCGCCAGGGTGCGCGCGCTCCTCAAATTTTGCAAACACAAAGTTTGCCAGTTGATTTTCGCGATGAGGAGGAGAGGTTGCTAAACGAATTCTATACCGTGAGTGGCACTAGCGACTTGTTTAGTTCTAATACCTCGGCACTCGCGAGTCTCAGTGGGGTTGCGCTTCAGTTAATACTTGAGCAAGAGGATATGCGAATTTCGACAAGCGGCGAGTTCATAAAAAATGCAATAAAGGAAATCGGTCGCCATATTTTGCGTATGTACAAGCAGTTTGCTACCTCTCAGCGTATGAATAAAATCGTGGGCGAAAATGGCAATAGTCGTCTGTTCTATTGGGACAATAGCGCGATTACTTCGGATGATATCGTTTTTGAGACCGAAACTGAACTCGGAGAAACGGTCGCCCAAAAACGCAGTATGGTATTTGATTTATTACAGGCAGGGTTATTGCACGATGAAAATGGCAAATTGTCAAACGCTATGCGACTAAAAATTCTCGAATTACTCGGTTTCGGTATTTGGGAGGAGGCACTCGATAATAACAATTTGCAAGTCGAAAAAGCAAAACGCGAAAACATTGAGTTTATCGAGGGTAAAAATCCAGAAGTATCCGAGATACACGACCACGATTTGCATATATCGAGCCACATAGCCTTTATGTTGAGTGGTGAATTTGACAATTATGCAAAAAATCGCAAAGATTTGCGCGAAAAAATGTTAGCACACATCCGCACACACAAGAAATTTAAAAAACTTTCGCAAATGGCGGAGTCCGTTTCATTAAGTGCGACACAAAATCAAGACACAGCACAGGAGGCATAGAATGATAGAAAATCTACCATTTAGTTTACCTGAGTTTAACCTCGAGGAAATAAAAGATGATGGCTCGACTGATTTGGGGACTTTCAAGTCGGTAAAGACTTTAAAGGAGGCATATGACAGCTTGCGTAGTTGTTTTACAAAAAACGCGATGGAATTGGCAGAAATTAAGAAAAATATGTCTCAAAATGCGGATAATACACAAAATACCGAAAATAACGCCGAACTATTCGCAAAACAAGACCAAAACGCCACAAAAGCGCCTCAAAATAACGAAAATTTGAGCAAACAGGCTGATTTAAATGAGATGAGAGCCGAGATTAATGAAAGCGATGATATTAGCCCCGTACAGTCAGACAAGGCACAGACCCCTGACACTACGATTACTTCGGACAAGGCAACAGCCCCCGAAAAACCGAACTTTTTGGATAATGCAGATTGGTCCAAAAAGGCGGAAAAATTTTTTGAAACATACCCGATAGCGCGTGAGCATACAAAGGAACTTGCCGAAGCTTTGGCGAAAGACAAGAATTTTGTAAATAACGAAAATTCCCTTTTGGCTGCTTGGGTAAAAGTGCTAGAGCAAAATCGGTACAATGTCGAACTAACTGATGATTTTATCGAAAAAAACATTGTAAATAATCAAAAAATTAAAGATTTGATTATCAAAAACTATTTAAACGATATCAAAACTTTACGGTCTGCACCGCCAGTTATCGCTTCTAGTCAGGGAGTTTCCGCACAAGGAACGACTCATATTCGCGCAAACGATATGCAAGAAGCGAAAGAATTGGCAAAAAAACTATTTGAATAGGAGATGAAGTATGATTACATTACAGACTGCACAAAACGCCTTGAAAACTATTTATCTCGAGGCGATTAGCAATCAGTTAAATTCGTGCGTGGACCCTGTGTTTAATATGATTAAGCAGAGTACCGCCGATGTTTATGGTAGAAATATCGTAAAACTTGTCCCGTTCGGACTAAATGGCGGGATTGGCGCTGGTGATGAAACTGGTGCACTACCCGCAGGGGCTGACAGCCATTATGTGAATTTTACCACAACATTGAAAAATTTGTATGGAATGATTGAAATTTCGGATAAAGCAATTCGCTCCTCTGCGAACGATGAGGGCGCTTTTGTAAATCTGCTGACTGCGGAAATGGATGGACTACTGCAGTCGAGCAAGTTCAACCTTAGTCGTATGTTTTACGGAGATGGAAGTGGAAATTTAATTAAATCTATCAGCGCTATCGACACAACGAACAAAGCAATGACAGTCGACAACTCGTATGCATTTGCGGAAGGTATGCTGCTTGACTTTTATATGTCCAATGTTCTTGATGCGAATATGAAAGGGGTCGAGGTGCTGAAAGTTGATCACGCTAACAAAAAAGTTTACTTAAGCACTGTGTCCTCGAACTTTACCGACACGAATAAGACCAAATACACCGTTTGTGTTCAGGGTAGCAAGGACAAGGAACTCACAGGACTTGGTGCGTTGTTTGATTCTGATGCTACTACACTCTATGGTATTACTAGGGCAAACTATGCGTACTTGATGCCGTTGACATATACAAAACAAAGTACTGACACTTTTAATGAAAAGTTTATCCAAAAATATATAGATTTGCTCGAGGTTAGGTCTGGTTATCAGCCTGACATTATCGTTTGTGGTGGTGACACGCTTTACGACATTATGGATATGTTGGCAGGTTATGCGACTAATATCGATGCGGCAAACCTGACAGGCGGATACACCAGCGTATCATTCTGTGGGGTGCCTTTGATTAGAAATCGCTTTGACTCTGCTGACAACTTAATGATGCTAAATACGACACAGTTTACCTTGCATCAACTTTGCGATTGGGAGTGGCTCACTCACAACGATGGCTCAATTTTAAAACAAAAAGAAGGTTATGCGACATATTCCGCAACTCTAGTAAAATACGCGGATTTAATATGTGACAGACCAAATGCGCAAGCATTAATTACATTATAGGGAGGTTAGAAAATGATATCTTTAACTACAGCGGATAGCGCTTTGAAAAATGTTTATCTTGATGTGATTACAAACCAGTTAAACAACAAACTCGACCCTTTTTATGCAAAAATCGATAAAACTACTCAAGATGTAGCGGGAAATGAGGTCAAAAAATTGGTAGCTCTAGGCATCAATGGTGGTATCGGGGCAGGTTCTGAAATCGGTTCGCTGCCAACATCGCATGAGAATAACTACCTAGCCCTTACCTCCAAACTAAAAAACCTTTATGGCACAATCGAAATCTCGGACAAGGCTTTGCGCGCGAGTCGCAGTGAGGCTGGTGCGTTTTTGAATTTGCTCAATGCGGAAATGGAGAATTTGATTGAGTCAAGCCGATTTAATTTTAGGCGTATGCTGTATGGTGATGGCTCGGGGTATTTGGGTAGTGTAAATGATGATGTTGCTGGTAGCAATGTGTACGAGGTGACAGACCCATACCGTTTTGTGGTTGGGATGCGACTTGATGGATATACCGAGGAGGGAACTCCACTGGAAACATACCAAAATCAAACCGTACTCGATGTAAACTACGAGGAGTCCACCATAACTCTACCAATAGCGGTCACCGAGGAACTTGAACTTGAGCCGATTCGCCTTTATTTTGCAGGGTCAAGGGACAAGGAATTTATAGGTTTAGAGGGAGTATGCAATGCCAATATTAAAGAAATTTATGGTATTGACCGTACAAATATCTCAGCTCTAAATGCTCTAAATGAAAGTTATGGAACATTGACTATAACTGCGCTAATGAAAACATTGGATAATTTAAAACTAAACTCAAACTCTACTAGCGACTTTATTATCAGTAGTTATCACTTTAGGCAGAAATTGCAAGAGGTTTTAAAACAAAAAAGTATGAATACAGACATCACAATGCTGGAGGGGGGATTTAGGTCGATTACTTTCAATGGTATGCCTGTTTATACTGTACAATTTGTAGAAGATGGATGTGCTTACATACTTGATTCCTCTGTTTGGCATATGCACCAGCTCTGTGACTGGACTTGGTTAACCAACAACAAGGGCGAAGTGCTACACCAGCGTGAGGGATATCCTACACATGTTGCGACTTTGGTTAAATACTGTGATTTAATTTGCAATCGCCCAAACACAATTGCTAAGGTAAAATCAATTTAAAATGGCTTTAATTAGCATAAAAAATGATGTTTTTAACATTTGCGAGCGTATAAAGCGCATAAATCCGCATTATTTTGTAGTGTACAATACAGACAGACATCAATACGAAGTGCATAATTCTAAACAATTTGCTAATACATTCTGCATTTCTTGCGAAAATGGGTTAAATTATAGTGTTATTTCAAAATTAAGAAAGACAAAAATCGAAAATATAGACAAAATTGTGAAAGAAATAGATGAAATTAACGAAAAAATTGAAAAAAACACAAAAAAAGAGATAATGGATGTCGCAAGTGTAAAAGCACAAGAAATGTTTAATTACGCCAAAACTAAAATTGATGATTGCAATTTTGATGATAGTTATATAACTAAATGGGTTTAAAAGGAGGAAATATGACAGCAAAAGATGTTATAAAGCATTCGGTAATGTACTTAGGCGAGGGAAATCTTGCTTCGACTACCTCGTTAGGTGGCACGGAAGTGCCCGATGACCAGCAAACCGAAAAACTAAATATTTTGCTAACTTGCGTAAATGATGTTGTAGAAACACTTGCTTTAATGTATTTTCCCTTAAAATATGAGGAAAAAGTGCAAAATGATACTGGTTTTGTTAGTTTTTCCGAATTAAGCAAAGATTTAGTGGATTTATTAAAAGTCGTTGATAAATACGGCTATGAATTAGGTTTTAATGCATTTCCTACATATTTCGAGGCGCCAAAAGGCGAGATTACCGTTGTTTATAACTATGCGCCGACTGAAGTCGATGATTTTACGGATACTTTGGAGATTGCCGAGGGAAATGTTACCTTGAGGATGCTGAGCATTGGCGTTGTGAGCAGGTACTACTTGATTACAGGTATGTACAACGATGCTGAAGCGTGGCAAAATATGTTTGAACGCGCAGTTTTAGTAGCAAAACGCCCAAAAACTGCTAAATTTATTAAAAAAAGAAGGTGGTTTTAGTGTTTTATACTGAAAATGTACCCAATATTAGCAAAAATAACTTGCGCGTAAAGTTTAGCGACTTCTCAAAAGGAATCAACACAAATATTGCCGAAAACATTTTACCTCTAAATTACGCAGTTAATGCGTTTAATTACGATTTTAATTCTGGCGCACTGACTCCGGGGCTTGGATTAAAAGAGTTGGAGATTTATAACGGTAGTACTACTAAAAATATGTTTATGCCAGAAGTCGGTGTTAGCATTAAAAAATTTTGGCATTTTAGGCGCTACGACCACAGTTTAAATCAATTTTCACCGCTTTTAATGGTGTATACTGATAATGAAAAAATATTTATGGGCAGATTAATGACTCAAGACTATTTTTTCTACGACACAGGTAAGACCTTTGATACCGAGCCTACAGGCATAAATTATAGAATCGATGACACTGATTGCTTTTTATGTTGTTCCCCTAATGAAATTACTGTATTTAACGGAACTACTACTCCCACGACTTATTCAAATAATGTCCCTGATATAACTTCGGTTGCGCTGCACGCAGGTAGATTGTTTGCGACTACAGGCGGCGACCAGAGTCAACTTTGGTTTAGTGATGACTTAAATCCGACCAACTGGAATGTTAGCGCTTTCGAGGGTGGTTACATCGAACTCACTGATGAGCGCGGTACGCTAAAAAAGGTCATTGAGTCAAATAATTATCTCTA
Organism: uncultured Christensenella sp.; assembly: GCA_949287685.1. Taxonomy (GTDB): domain Bacteria; phylum Bacillota; class Clostridia; order Christensenellales; family UBA1242; genus UBA7867. The sequence goes on from CASEHF010000001.1 coordinate 18,403, forward strand.
TGTGATTAGAGAGTATGGCATCACGCGTGTATCGGGTTGGGGGCTACAGGATGAGTTCACCGTGACCAACTTGTATCTTACGACTGGCAAACTTTATCACAATAGTGCCGTGTTGTGTGGTGGTGTAATTATGATGCTTTGTCGTGATGGAATTTATTATTTTACTGGCTCCACTATGCAAAAACTTGAGTTAGGACTAGATAAATACTTCAAAAATGTCGACAATAGCAACGCAATTGGTGCTTTTTTAGATGGAAAGTACTATTTGGCGTGTCGACTGAATTTTGATGATGCTACAATCGGCTGCGAAAGTGCGACTTATGTAAATAATGCCTTAATAGAGTATGATTTGGAAAACGGTAACATAAACATTTTGAGAGGCGTTGATATTTGTAGTTTGACACCTTTCCAAACTGAATGGTTTAGTAAATTGGTGGTTTGCCGCCGCGATGCTGAGACCAATAAATTGAGTGAGGTAACGCATGATGGCTTGATTTATAACACGCCAACGAAAAAAGTCTGGACCAGCGCAATGACTGATATCGGTTACCCTGCATATAAAAAAGCTATTCGCTCGTTATGTTTAAATACTACAAAAGATGTGGAAATAACTATCAAAACGGATGAAAAAGCGTATAATTTTAATGTAAAAGGCTCAAATTCTCCCGTAAAAGTACCAATAAATCTAATCACTAAAAAATTTAGTGTTACTTTTTCGAGTAATACTGCTGATTGCGAAATATCAAATCCCGAACTTGAGGTGTCGCTATGTTAAGTAAATTCGTAACACCACAAGACAATTTGGCAAAAATCGAGGATTTGGAGCAGAAAGTAGATTATTTGCTTGAGCAATTAAAAATTCTCAAAAATACCGATATAAAGCCTAATTTCATCACTTCATATTCGGCGACAACTCATACAATAAGCGCCGAAGGAATTGGTACAGGCTCGATACCTTTGTTGAATTTTAGTGGTCAGGCTAATAAAAAAGGCTTTGGGATAGTGAATGCAATCTTTAATACGGACACGGCGCATAATATAATGGCATCATTGAGTTTTTCAAGTAATTTACAACTGAATACTTTTAATTTACCCGCCGGCAATACTCCTATAACACTCTGTATTGAAATTAATTTAGGGGAAAACTTGATTGGAAATTTAAACATACTAGCAGGTGAGGCGGATGTAAAGGTATCAAACATCAGCGTTTTAGTGATAGGGGAAAATGTCATAGAAACATCTACATAAAAGTTGCAGCAATGTTTATTGTTATTAAACTAATGCATAGTACTATAAAAATTGTGTAAAAAAGGTGATAAAAATGCAAAAAATAAATTATACAAGCAAAATTAAAGTAATAAAATTAATTAAAAAGATAAAAAAAGAAAAATATTTAAGAAACGGAGGTTTTTATGCAAACGGAAGTTTTAGATGATGAAAAAAGAAAAAATGAAGAGACTGAGAGTAAAATCAGTGAAGCGCAAAATGTCTCAACTCAAGACAGTTCACAGGTTGGTGATATTGAAAATTCTGGTTCTGTAGCGGTCGGTAATTCTAGCAATGCGCCATTAACTGCTGGTGTTGACATCGATGCAGTTAAGGACCACTTGCAAGAAATTGAGGATGAGTTTGCTTCGCAATATCCTGTATTTAACGAATCGATTTACGAAGGGCTAGATTACAAGAGGGTCGAAATGCCTACGGCTGAAACTATCGAACGAGAGGCACAGAGTGATCTTAGTGGATATAGACAGAGCAATATCGAGAATATACAAATTGATTATTTGGCGGATGTCAACTCGTTAAAAAACAAGGAAAATGCGGTGCAGAGCGATTTGGATGCCACTCAAAGCGAACTTGGGGCGGAGCGAGTAACTGGGCTTGCGGAGCAGCAGGCGCAAAATATTTCACAAGGGATTGAGCGCTCGAGCATAGCGGGCAACCGTGCTGCTGCTTTTAATGCCGCGATTGACAAAGAACTCGAGGCGGCGCTTAATCAGGCAAACACTGAAATGGCAGAAATTTCCTTGAAGCGTGAAATTGCAGAAAGCGAATTTAGACAAGCATTGGAAAATTTTGATATTACCTATGCTAACAAGTTGGAAAATCGCATTTCGGAGTTGACAAAAGAGTATTCGAAAAAGCAAGCCGAAGCTGTGGAGTACAACGAACGCATTCAAAAGCAGCGTGAAAGAGTGTATAACGAGTGGAAGCGCTGGGCTGACACCTATACTTCACAACTAGATTCTCAAAAAGGTATGCAAAAAGCGTACTATGTCATCGACCAGATCAAGGATATGTCTCGCCGCGATGCTAAGGAATTTTTGAAAGATGGAGACATCGTAAAAGCACTTGGTATTTGGTACAACGCTGTACTTGACTATGTGGACAGAGTCCTATAAAGAGGTAATATAATGAGTCAAAGCTTAAAAAACAGGCTCAAAAGTTACAGTTTTTGGGTGTCACTAGCAAGTGCGGTATTGCTGCTTGTCCAAGCAATCGGAAAGCCTCTGGGGCTAGTTATCAATGAGGAGATATATATGTCGATTGTCAACAGTGTGCTTGGGGTGTTTGTCGTGCTCGGTATCATTTCGCATCCTGCGCAAAATTTACTAAGCAACAAGGACAATCAAAGTGCAACGGTTACGGATAGTACGACTACAGATGGGGCTCTAGAGGTAAAAACTCAAGATATTGTCGCAAAAAGTGCTAAAAATTCAACGAAAAACGAAGTTTTTTCTCAAAATTTAAATAGTTCAACTACTAATACACGCGTTTTGAAGGAGGAAAACTCAAGCGGTTTAAGCTTAAATTTAAATGATTTGCAAAGTAGCATTGGGCTGACCGTTAATGAAAATTGCAGCAATGCTGATACATATGGCAATACCAGTATAAACGATGATGTTGCTTTGAGTGACATAAATATTAATAAGGCATACACAAACGATACGAGCACTAGGTCATTGAGTTTGGGCAACAACATATTAAATAATAGTAGTAATGGAGAATTTGGTGGCACTAATTACATGAATGGAAGTCCTATTCAAAAAGAGATAGGCAATTCTATTCAAAGTGGTAAAATAAGTAATTTCGATAATCAAAGTCAAGTAGCAAGTTCGACCGTAAATACACCTCATATAATAAACGGTGTCGAAGTAAAAAATTACTTAAGCGGCGAGATTAAAAACAGTTCGGGTGGTGTAGAACAGGACAATAAAAGCGATAGTGCAGATAGTTAGGATTATTCTGCTACTGCTAAAACTAATTACCTAATTTGTATGATTTTTATAGTACTGGGAAGGAGGGTGAAAATGCCCTCTTTCTTTTTTATAAATTTTTTACCATGTGTAAAATTAAATAATTATACTTGTATTTTTTTTTAAAAATAGATAAAAATCAGCATATTTAATCAAAAATATAGTGCTATGCAATAATCTTTAATATTGCATAGTGCTGTAAATTATAAAATTTTTATCAAACAAAAATTTTTGCTAACCTCGGGGTTTGGGTATTTAAAGTTTACTAAATATTGCTTGATTTGTAAGTGATTATTTTAATGTTACGAGGCAAATTATTGTATTATTTTTCGATGACAAATGATGTTTTTAGGGCTTAATTTTTGATCTAAACACTTAATATTTTGTATAGGTGTTTTTAGTAAATATTTTCTAAACCATGTGAGTTTGATATTCCCAATCAAGTGTGAGGTCTGTTGTTTTTTGCTGTAAAAAACTGTAAATTTAAAAATAAAAAAAGATTGTTAACCTAATTTATAAAATAGGCTACAATCTATTTAATCTCAATGAGTGGGTAACACTTGCGGATGTCCGCGCGGTTTTGTGTCCTCGGTTAACCCAAGCGCCTCACGCTGGCGCTCTTGGGTATATTCCTGTAATGCCCTTGCTAGTTGCTCAGGGCAACTGGTACCGTTTTTACATTTTATTCCATCACAGAGGTCTATGACTTCGGCTATTGGTTTTCCTACAGCGAAGCGCACGAGCGCTTGCAACGCCCCTACGCAACCTCCTAGGAATTTTAAATCTGTGAGAATACCATTGTCATCGACCTCGAATAAAATTTGTCTTGAGCAAGTACCTTGCGGTCTGTATGCTTCCATAATTTCCTCCAATTTTTAGCCGAGCAGGTTTGTGTACACAAACTCGTAAAAACTCGGCGCTTTATCTGTCCAAATTTCCACGGCCTTGACAGCATCGGCGCGTGTTTGGAAATTGATTTTGATTTCAAACATCGGTTCGCTGCTGGCGGTCTCAATGATTTTGAGTGTCACCATATATGTGCCATCGCTGTTTTTGTGAAAATCAGCGACATACTCCTGCAAACGCTTGAAGTACATACGATTAGTCTTGCAAAACTCGCTAATTTCCTCGCGTGTTTTTTCGGGAACCTCCTCATAGTAGATGCTGAGCCCACTGCGCCCCTTTGCGGTAAGGGTGTAGCGGCAGCGTTTGTTGTCCTGTGAATCGGGCGTATAGATAAAGCCATCGCGTAGGAGGTCGTGAAAAACCGACACGCACTCCATGTAGTTTATCCAATCGTTTCTAGTCGTGCAGATATCGAGAATGAACTGCTCGGTGAGCGGAATCTCGATTTGCTCTAGCATATATAGTAGCATTAATTTTGTTTGAAAATCATCGTTGCTAAACTCTAACTTCACTTTTGACCACTCCTCAAATTAAAACATATATATTGTAGCACACGCAAGGAATTAAGGCAAACAAAACAATATGATTTTTTGTAGTAAAATGCCGAAAAATCGTTTTTATTTTTTAATTAAATATGCTATAATATGTATAATTATTCATAAATCAGGTGGTAAAAAGTGGAATTAAACGAGCAGTACGAGGCATTTTGTAATGCGTGTGATGACTTAAGGGCATCAAAAATCATATTAGCGGATGCAAAAGTTAGTAAAATTTTGAGGAGTGTCGTGTCATGTCCGAGTTTGGTCGAAATTATCGGCGATGCGCTGGTAGGGTATAATTATGCGAACGAACTTGGCAAATGCACGACCACCGACCTCGAGGGGAATAAGCACATCAATCTGCCGCCCGAGCCGTATCGGGTGATTGCGCTGGTGTTCAGTATTCTCACCGAGTTTGATACGCGCAGACTTGACTTGCAGGAGTTTGTGGAGCAGTATTTCCACGCGGACACGATTCAGGAGTCTTTTGTGAGATTTTGTGAGGAAATGGTCGTGCCTTTCTGTAACTTTTTGTGCGAATGGGTGGGCTACAAAACGGGTAAAAAGGAGGAGACTGTGAGCGAAAACGAGGAAGTCGTAGATATGAGAGAGGACACTAATGAGTGCGGAATCGATAGTGCCGAGGCGCTGTTTGCTGATTTAAAAATTATTTTGAATCAAATCAAAGAGACCGTGAACCTAGACACAAAAATCAAGGCAGACCGCCTCGATGACTTAAATATCACACTGGATGCATTGCAGGAGAGTTTGGAATTAAAGAATTTCAAAATTCTAAACGCCCTGTTAATTAGTCTCAACAATATGTTAAGCCCGATAAAATCGGTCAGATTTTACAATATGGAATTGCAGAACCGTTTGGCAAAATTTTACGACAGTTATCTATAAAAAATTGGATGCGATACCCGCATCTTTTTGTTTTTATTCATTATACGAAGTATATCATCATAAAACATTCTTGGGTTAGTACGAGGGTAACATATCAAAAGTGTACCATTATACACTTCAACTATACCGCAGGATTTGTAGTAAAGTCAAGCGGAATAGATTCTTCGTCTCAGGCTCTGTAAGCAGGAAGGCATTCTGAACCCGCCCCGCGTAAGCCCTTTGTAACTCAGCGTAAAGTGAAAGGTACCATTAGGAACACTTAGTAATACGCTGCTCGAAGGATCTATTCCTCTTAAAAATCACCAAACTAACTGCAAACAACTATTCAAAGTGCGTAGTCTTATTTAATATGTATGTATTGCGTGTGCGGCTACGCACCGAAGGATCTATTCCGCTTAAAAAATCCTTGGGTTACAACTAAAAAAATAAGAGGATGATGCTGGGCTGGCGCGAGAGTATGCTTTTCTAATTGTAATAAACACTTGCGCGCCAGACTTCCCGCAAGCGGGAAGGCATCCTGAGCGCTCCCTGCGTTAGCCCTTAGACGAAGGATCTATTCCGCTTAAGTTGTATTGTTTACCAGTGCATTGGTATTAATGTCTAATTTATCAGTATTCACTTCTGCCTATTAAATAATCAAGACTGACATTTAAGTATTTTGCGATATCAACCAGAGTCGAGAAATAGGGAGTGGCTCCTCTTTTCCAACGCGTAAAAGCATCACTAGAAAGATTCAAATCTTTCAGAAATTTATTTTTGCTAATTTGTTGCTGCTCCAAAATCTCGTTTAAGTTATCGTAAAACTTAATTGTGTAGTTTGTCAATATAGTGTTTTCATTTTCGGGTAAATCTGCGAGATAATCAAGAGAAACATTCAAGCAATCAGCTATTTTTAAAATATTTGTGAGGCTTGGGGTAAATTTGTCAAGTTCATTAATTGCATTTTTACCGATACCTGCCATTTTGCAAAATTCACCAATGCTTAGGTTTTTATCTTGCAAAAATTCTAAAATTCTATCTTTTATTGTTTCCATAATTCTCTGTTCCGTTGTTTTTTCTAAATTTTATAAAAATTTTTTATAAAAACGCTTTATTCCCAACAGAACAAGGTATATAATATATAAAAGATTTTTTATATAAAAGGAGAAAATATATGGAAAGTTGCTGTTTTTGTGGATTTAAACAATTAAATTTAAAGGAAACGAGCAAAATTGAGGATAAGCTAAGAATTATAATTTGTAGTTTGATTGAGAAGGGTGTGAATACTTTTTTATTTGGATTGGGTGGGAGACTCGAGCATATTGCGTGGGGAATAGTCACCTCACTAAAGATTGGTGGGCGATATTCAAACCTTGAGCGCGTGCTGTATCTAAACACGAAAGACTATGCACTTTTTGAAAGTTACGATTTACTGGCGCATAAATACAGCGTGGAGCATAAGACCGAGGTCGATGCTTTTGAAAAAGTTTTGGAGTATGAGCCCGATTTGGAAAATATGGAATACTCTGAGTTAGAGAATGTTGCTTTTATGTTGTGTAAGGCTGATGTTTATGTTTGCTATCTCGATACTTCTAAAACTATTAGGGACATAGACATAGATAATTTTGAAACTAGAGAAATTGGCGAATACGCAAATTATCTAAATGCTAAAAAATTAAATAAACGCATAATTAACCTTTTCTACTATTATTGATAATCTCCAGCGCCTAATAAAAGCCAATATGAGCGTTCTCAGCAGTGCGTAGTCGGTGCGTAGGCGTACCAAAGGATCTATTCTGCTTTAAACTACATAAACACCAGTACGAGCAATAGACAAACTAGCCCCGAAATTACACTTTGCGTGAACTTTTGTAGAAAAAACACAGACTTTTTCACACCACACTTTGATAAAAAGGTGAGGGCTTGGAAATGAATACTGATTCCGCCCCACGAGATGAGCGCGCACGCAATCGGGGTCAAAATGCGCAAATCAACCCCAGAGGTGGCAAGGTCGAGACATCCACGCGTTACCTCAAAAATACCGCTAGAAATCCCCACACTTAAACTTTCAGGCAACCCAACCATACCGAAAATCGCCCCCAACGCATTTGACAAGGCGGACAAAATGCCAAAATTTCCCAAAACATCGATTAGTATGAAAAATATAGCAATATAGCCACCGACTAGCAAAATTGAAATAATGGAATCATACATAGTTTTGGATAGAATGTCTTGCGTGTCTTGATTGAGGGTGTATGCGCGGTCGAGGCGCTCGCGCTTGTAACCGTAGTTGCGGTAAAGTATACCGTTTAATAGCGCACCTATATAGTGCGAAAACAGCATAATTAGCCCAGCCGTGTGGCTAATAAACATCGACACTCCCACAGCCCCCACAATGAACAGAGGCCCCGAGGTCGAGGCAAAGGCGTTTATTCGCATAATTTGCGCTTTGGTGAGTGCTCCGTTTAGATACATTTCGCTAGTTATCTTTGCGCCCACAGGGTACCCCGAAATTATCGAGAGTAGGTAAACAATGCCGCTGCTCCCAGGGCAGTGGAAAAGGCTTTGCGTGAACTTGCCAAAATGCGCGCCGAGGCGGTCTACTACTCGTAGTTTTATTAGCAACCCCGAGAAAAAGAAAAAAGGGAAAAGGGCAGGGAGTACGCTATTTAGCCACACAATTAGCCCGTTTGTGACCGATTGCATATAGGCGCTAGGGTTTAATACCAGAGCCGCCATAAAGAATAAAATCAGTCCGATTAGGGCTATGTACCTCAGCCGAATAAACAAAATTCTCATAGTTTATTTTATTACGCGCGCGCGACAATTATAACGAGTATAACAAAAAGCACGGTAAGTGGAATAGAGTACATGACTGGCGCTGAAACGCTTAGCAACGATTAAGAGTGTTTACATGCGCGCCAGCCCAGTGTCCACTTAAAAACACTCTGCGGGTCGATATTTAGGATAACCTCTCTTTTCATATAGATATTCTATATTCTTTACAACATTTGCCAAAAAGTTAAAAAATTATCCAAAAAAGGCTAAAAAGATTTGCAAAAAATAATTAAAATTGCTAAAATTAACTTGTTCAAAATATTGCTAATCGAATTTAATAACATAACAAGCGAGGTTTTTATGAAAAAAATTTCAAAAGGAAAAACAGGACTACTGATTGCTTGCTTAGGCGTTTTTGCTTTGGCGATGATTTTGCCTGCATTTTTGTTTAGTTCTAGAGCGGCAGTCGATGCCTTTACGAGCGTGAGTAGTTCAAACGCAGTCGAGGTCGGTCAACTGTGGGACAGCACAAACAAGACCTTTGAAATAGGCACTATGAGGACACTGCTTAGTTACATATCGACCGATGGCACTCTCGAGAGAATCAACACTAATAACCAAAATGCCGAAAATATTCGCGGTTACACATTTGGCGGTAAAATAAACGGACAAGCAGTGGTTGTTAACCTCGGTGGCTACAAGTGGCAGGTAGTGTACCTCACAAAAGACAATTATGGTAACCGTATCGCCACCCTCTTAATGACAAATAACGATGGCACTACAACCTACGGTAATAGCAGCTCAAATTATGGTGGTAGTAGTTTTACTAGTGGTTTTCCTACCAGTATGTATGGTACTAGCCACATTCGAGCAGTTACTCTAAACAATGGTGGGGCATATGTAAATATTACGAGTAATAGTTCAAACCCCAGTTCTGTAACTAATGCAGGTAGTCCTTCTACTTCACATCAATACGCACTCTATACAGCCCCTTCGTTGGGCTTAACTCAGTATTTGGTGCAGCCTAATAATGTATGGTATCAAAAAGAGCCTCAATTGCTCGGCGCTGATAACCCAATAGGCTATACCCTAAACAACGAATCTCTATCTACTAATATAACAACTGGCTGGAACAGTGATAACCCCTCACAGTACTCATACCAAACCAAAGCGTACTATACCCAATGGGGCGCAGACTACCTTTGGTTGCCTAGTATTTCGGAAACTGGTACCAGTGACTCAGATGCAGGGTTATGGGGACTATCATCTACCGAGCGCTCCGCTTCCTCTATTTGGTGGTCCCGTTCCGGTAATTACCTTTCTTCGTACTATGTCTACTACCTGAATTCTAGCGGTTCCGGCTATGCTTACAACAGTGTGAACTATAGCTACGGCGTCCGCCCCGCGCTTCACTTAAATCTTGACTCTGCCGCGCTCCGCGCGGCTCAAGATGCGGTCTCCACAACCTTGGATGGGAATGTGTCAGTGACCGCCACATACTCAAGTAATGAAAATGGGGCAGAGGATGTAGTTACTCTAACATTTAGTCCAAAAAACCCGAATGTTTCAAAAATCAGTCTAGCAATTGACTCGAACCCTATAATAATTAGCGCGAGCGAAGCGAGCGCTCAAATATTTATCAATGCAGACAATAAGTACCAATACAAGTGTTATAATGATGAAAATGGCTCAATCGTGCTAATTATTCGCGCGATTATGCAAGATATAAATGTCACAGCCACGAGCGTGGGGGTAAATGCCTCCGTTGCGGGCGGTAGCGGCACGATTGAATCATATAGAGAGGGTGATGTACTGTATGTGATTGCGCACCCCGCAACAGGACAGTATGTAAACACTATTACAATCGACAATGCGACCATTACACCGACTTATTACAAGGCGCAAATTTACGGCGCTGGAAATGCCATAAATGTGCGTTATACTGCTATGGATGCCTCGAATTTGTTCGTACTGGAGTTTGAAAAACTGTTTGCTAGCACGACCGTAGTCTTTAACCTCTCTACGGTGCTGCCTGACTACGAGGTGCCGCCTACTGTTAATGGCGGCGGCGGAGTGGGGATAGTCGGTACAGTGGCGGCTGCGACCTCTGGAGGCGAGGTGCGTATGGTCGGTAACGACATTGCAAACGGCGCCGACACGGACACGGTTACCTTTATCGCGGTAGCGTATTCGGGGTACCGTTTTGTAGGTTGGGTCAATGCAAATGATGAGGATGAGAGTTTTGGGAATTCGGACACTATCAGCCTCACAAAAGAGCAGGTAAACGGCAAGGTTATCAAAGCCGTGTTTGAAAAAACCGATACCGAATACACCACAAATGGCGAGACAAATAACCAAGATGAAATAGTGTAAATATAAAGAGGAATAGATCCTTCGTCTAAAGGCTCCGTAAGCAGGGCTCAGGATGACCAGTGCTTTAAAAGTACGGCGTTTACGACTATGCACTACTTATCGGCCGTGCGCCTTCGCACTGTCTACGCGCCGCATCTATTCCGCTTTAATCATTAAATTAGATATATTTAGACAAAATCAACTATAATTTAGATATAAAAAAGCCGAGTTTAGCATTATTAGCCCTCAAAACATTTGCTAAATCTCGGTTTTTCCTTTATAATATAACTTATCGTAAATATTTCCGCTCACACGCAACTACTTCGCGAGGGCGGAGCGATACTATTCAACTTGGAGGAACGGCTCTTGGGTATTCTAAATATATTTTTTTCTAATCTCGATGCGGCGCATATCTTTATACTGCTGGGCGCGTGGCTAATTGCGATTGTGGTGGCGATTGTGTGCCACGAGTGCGCACATAGTTTTGTAGCGGTGAAAATGGGCGATATGACCCCGAAATACGCGGGGAGGCTTTCGCTCAATCCCGCCAGACACTTCGATGCGCTGGGGTTTGTGTTTTTGGTTATTCTAGGATTCGGCTGGGCAAAGCCAGTCCCCATAAACCCTAACAACTTCCGTAATGTAAAAAAAGGCGAGATACTCGTGTCCCTTGCGGGAATTGTGACAAACTTTATACTGTGCATTATCTTTACCGTTTGTGCTGCGCTCTGCTTTTTGTACCTCGATAGCAGCGTGCTATTCTATTACTTCTTGCAGTATGTTTTCTACTTTTTAGCGGCGACAAACTTGTGTTTTGCGGTGTTTAATCTGCTGCCGCTTTACCCGCTAGATGGCTTCAACCTAATTCGTGCTTTCTGCCGCTATGACAACAAATTTATTCAATTTATGTACAAGTGGAGTTTCCTCATTATGCTAGTTTTGTTGATTTCGGGCTTGTTTGGTTGGATAATTTCATTGTTTACCGATGCTGTAATTGGTGGAATTTTCGGTCTGTTTAACATTAATCTAATTTGAATGCCCTAATATAAGTGGCAAAGAGTACTGGGCTGGCGCGGTGCGAAGCCGCACACGCAATAAGAAAGTGCAAGTCATACCAACAATAAAATAGTACAAAGCCGTACCTGCAGTACTTTAAAAGTCTGTCATCCTGAGCGCTCCCCGCGCAAGCCCCTTGACGAAGGATCTATTCCGCTTAAAACATTCTAGACTAACCATAGACAATCATTCAAAGTGCTTAGATTATTTAATATGTATCTTATCGGGAGTGCGCCCACGCACCGCCTTCGCACTGCACCTATGCACCGCGCCACTTAACAAAAAACCAAAAAAGGAGTACAAATGGAAAAGGAAAATCTCGACCTCGGAGACTTTGAGGGGGTGAAAGAGAACCTCGACCTCGAGGGACTTACTCAAGATGATGTGTCTGAAGTCAGCGAAATGGTCTTTTACTTCGACAACCACGAGGGTCCGCTCGATGTATTGTGGCGGCTCGTAAAATCGACCAAACTCGACATAAAGGATGTCAAAATCGCGGACATCACGGGACAGTATCTCGAATATGTGCGCACGCTAAAAAATATCGATATGGAGTCTATGAGTTGGTTTATTCGCGAGGCGGCGAAGTTGCTGGAAATCAAGTCTACGAGCCTACTGCCAAAGCCCGAGACCGATGATGACACCGAGGAAATCGATATGGAGGCTCTCTACAAGCGCCGTATGGAACTATATAGACTCTTTAAAGAGACCAGTGAGAACTTAGCGACATATGAGAATACGGATAGGTTCTACAAAGAGCCCGACAAGTCCGCAAACGACTATCGCATAGTATTAAAAAATATGAATATGCAGAATCTAGTCGATGCATTTAGCAAACTGCTTATGCGAATTGAGCAGAAAGCGGCGCCCATTCAGGAGCGCAAGATTCAAAAGGACCGCTTTACTGTCCACGATTGTTTTGAGAATATTCAGCACAAACTCGATACCAACAAAAAAATGCACTTTAAGGAGTTGTTTGCTAGCGACTTTACGCGTAGCGAGATAATTAACACCTTTTTGGCGCTATTGGAATTACTAAAGCGCCAGTTTGTGACTGTCGAGCAGGATACGATTTTCGGGGACATTTGTATCGAGAAAAAAGAGGGAGGTGAGGTAAGTGGAGATGAATTTACCGAGTATAATTGAGGGTATACTATTTGTAGCGGGGAATGGCGTGAGTGTCGCCGAAATCGCCGAAAAACTCGAGGTTTCTGAGGATGCCGTTATGGAGGCGTTTAACACCCTAAAGGAGACTAAGTACAATGAGGCTAGTGGAATAAACCTCATTCATTACAAAGACAAGATTCAACTCTGCTCCAACCCCGAGATTTCGGAGGATATCGCGGTTGTTCTTAACCCGATTCGCGAGAGAGCGCTAACTAAAACGGCGCTCGAGACCGTGGCAATTATTGCCTATCAGCAGCCTATTACGAGGCTCGAGATTGAGAACATACGCGGGGTGAGTAGCGACTACGCGATTCAACTCCTGCTCACGCACAACTTAATCGAGGTCGTGGGGCGAAAAGATGTCGTGGGCAAGCCCTTGCTATTTGGCACGACTGAAGAGTTTTTAAAGCGGTTTGAACTCGAGAGCCTCGACCAACTACCAAAGTACGAGGAGTTGCTCGCGCAAATCAAAGTGCTAAACGAGGGTATGGATAACGAATCTATCTACAACGAATTTGAGGTGGTCCCTTTGGATGAGGAGGGCGATGCCGAGGCGGAACTCCTCAAACAGCAGGCCGCCGAGTAAAAATAAAAAAGGGAATAATTCATTCCTTTTTATTTTTTACGCACAAACTTAGTAAAAAGTTGTAAAATGTGCGTATTTTTTTATTTTTTTCTCAAATAATAGGCGTATGCAAGCCATATTTACCCTTATTATAATCGCGGGGGCGGTGGTGCTATTCCTGCTACTCCCGATATTTTTTAGTGTCAGTATCTACATCAATGCGCTAGAAAATACGGGGGTCGTGCTACTTTCCGCCTTTGGTATCACGCTAGTATGTTTTAGAGTGAAACTAAACAAAACGGCACTAACTATCATTAGGCGCAAAGGCAAGGAAAAGGACATTCCGCTAAACCCGATTGACAAACACGCGTTGTTTTTCGAGTATTTTATTAAGTGTATGTTCCGTTATACGATTTTTCGCCACATTACGCTTTTTCTGTCCCTCGGGCGCAAAAACGATGCGACTGCTACAGCGCTAATGTGCGGAATAGGTGTTTCGGCAGTCGATAGCATTTTTGCGGCGTTGCTAACTAAAAAAGGAGCAGTGCGTGGGTACGCTAGTGTCGAGCCAGAATTTAATTGTGACACATTTTCTGGTATCGGCAAGACTAGCGTTGTGTTTAACTTGCTAATTATTTTATCTAGCCTAATCAGGGCAAAACGATTAACAAAGAGGTGGTTATATGTCTATGAAAGATTTGGAAAACGAGCCTAACCCAATCGCTGGGTTGGTATCTGAGGCAATGCAGAGTATCAAGACTATGGTCGATATGGATACAATTGTCGGCAGCGCCTTGGAAATGGGGAATGGGGTCGTGTGTTACCCTATTATAAAAATAACTATAGGCATAGTCTCAGGGGGTGGACAGTACGCAAATAAAATGATTGTCCGCAAACTGAATGGCAATTACCCCTTCGCTGGGGGATTAGGTACTGGCTTTACGGCGGAGCCTATGGGCTTTTTGATTGTAAACAACGGCGAGCATCAGTTAATTACCATTCAAAATAAAAACGCGTGGGCAAATGTTATGGAAAAGGTGGGTGACTCCCTGGGTGAGTATCTCAAAAATATCAGTAAAAAGGAATTAAAAAAGAGCAAAGAGAGGGAAAAATGAGAAAAATTTTCTTTTTGTCAATGTTTGTGCTATGTGTAGCGCTGATGAGTTTTTTTAGGAGCGATTTGAATGTCTCAGCGATTGCGGACACGCTCCCCGATGCTTCGATTCCTGCGACCACGAGCGCTGCGAGTGCGTATGTATTCGATGCAGGGAGCGGGAGGGTGTTTTTCGAGAAAAATGCCGACACTGAGCGCCCTATGGCTAGTACTACTAAAATCGCCACCGCTATTACCGTAATAGATAATTGCCAGGACCTCGACAGTATCGTTAAGATAGACAAGCGCGCAGTCGGTATCGAGGGTACGAGTATATATCTGCGCACGGGCGAGGAACTAACTGTTCGCGAACTGTTGTATGGCTTAATGCTCCGCAGTGGAAACGATGCTGCGGTTGCTCTAGCACTGTATACCGCTGGTAGCATTGAGGACTTTGCCGCCCTTATGAATGAAACGGCGAAAAAGGCAGGGGCAGAGCATACGAATTTTAAAAACCCGCACGGACTCGATGACCCCGAGCATTACACGACCGCAAAGGACCTCGCCAAAATCACCGCTTACGCCCTAGAAAACGAGGACTTTAAACAAATTGTGTCGACCAAGAATATAAAGATTAATGGGGTCGAGGGCGAGCGCTTTTTGGCGAATAAAAATCGCCTCCTTTCGAGTTTTGATGGTTGTATCGGTGTAAAGACTGGATATACTAGCAAGGCTGGTAGGTGCCTAGTCAGTGCCGCTGAGCGTGATAATCTCCGCGTGGTGTGTGTAGTCCTAAACTGCGGGCCTATGTTTGAGGAAAGCGCCGCAATGCTCGCTTCGGTTTACGAAAATTATGCAAGTTATGAGATTTTAGCGCCATATCAGTACATTCGCGATATACCAGTTGAGAATGGCGAGGTGCCTAGCATTGAGGTGTACTCCCGCACGGGGCTAAGACTCACCCTCACAAATGAGGAGCACGCAGGCATAAATATCGAGTATGATTTGCCCGAAAAGTTGACTGCACCCGTAAAATCGAACGAAGTTGTGGGAGAAGTCAAAGTTTATAGTGGTAAACACTTGATTTTTAGTGAAAAAATATATACAATTAATGAGATAGACTCCAAATTGTTAAAAGACAAGGTCAAGGACATTATCGACCGCTGGGGTGTATGACTTACAGAAGGACAAGTTTTATGAGATTAAACAAGTTTATGGCAATGTCGGGCGTGGACAGCAGGCGCAAGTGCGATGAGATTATCGCGAGCGGGCGCGTGCGTGTAAATGCACGGGTTGTCAAAAAATTAGGCACACAAGTAAATCCAAATCGCGATATCGTAACGGTGGATAATAAACCTATTCGCATTAAAGGTGGCTTTGTCTACTTAATGCTAAATAAACCCCTAGGTACTGTTACGACCCTACGCGACCCTCAGCACAGGCGCACCGTAATGGACTGTCTGCCACGGTTAAACCAACGCGTTTACCCAGTCGGGAGACTAGACTATAACACGAGTGGGCTTTTGCTGTTTACAAACGATGGCGATACCGCGCAGAAATTGATTCACCCGAGTTTTGAGATTGACAAGAAGTATTTAGTCACCATTTCAGGCGCTCTCAGTGATAGGGAAATTAGTACATTGTGCAGTGGTGTCGACATTGGCGGTTTTGTCACTAGCCCCGCCACCGTTACACTACATAGTACCGCACACGGTCAGGTTACCTATGAGGTAGTGATTCACGAGGGCAAGAATAGACAAATCCGCAAGATGTTCGATAGCATTAACAGACCCGTGATTGCGCTAAAACGCATTGAGTTCGGCAAACTATTCCTTGGAGATTTGCCCGTTGGGCATACTCGCGCACTCACAAAAGATGAAATAAAATACATCACCTCATTATAGGAGGCATTATGACTGTTTTTTATAGAATACTATGGTGCATTGTCGCACCCTTTGTGCGCCTGCTTTTCCCTACACGCGTAATCGGGAGGGAGAATGTACCAAAAGACAAGGCAATACTTGTATGCAATCACCGCTCCGCTATGGATATCGTGCTGATTGACTGCTGTAGAGTCAAGCGCCCCTATGTCTTAGCAAAGCATACACTCTTTAAGGGGAAGGTCGCTAGCGCGTTTTTTAAATCGCTCGGCGCGATTCCTGTAAATAGGCAGGAGGTTAGTACGAAGACTATTCGTACGGCGCTTAAAATTCTCGAGGAGGACAACCACCTTATTCTTTTCCCCGAAGGCACTAGAAAAGCTTCACTCGATGAAACGGCAGCCCTAAAGAACGGTATGGCGTTGTTTGCGTTAAAGGCTAACGCGCCAATTGTGCCTATGTATCTAGCGAAAAAGCCAGTGCCATTTGTGTTTAATAAACTTTTTATCGGTTCGCCCCTCTATTTTAGCGAGTATGCGGGTAAACGCCACACAAAGGATACTTTAGCCGAGGTTAGCGCTATGGTTTTGGATGCAATGCAGAGGTTGCGCACCGATTATGAGGCGAGTCTAACCCCGAAACAGCGCGAAAGACTGGAGAAAAAGACCAAGCGTGAGATTGAAAAGGACAAAGTTCGCCTCGCAAAAAAGTTCGAAAAAACTGGTATACCTGTTTTCGAGGTGGAGAAAAAGTCCGAGCTTTTGGAAACCTTGGCTGAAATGGAGGAGCGCAAGGAGCGCGAGGAATTATTAAATACCGCTGCATCCGCGGGGGCGGGTGTTAGTGCGGAAAAATTGCCAAATTCACCATTTGTACGCTCGAGTTTTATCTCGACAGATAAGGAAACAAGTGAATAAGAATAAAAGTGCTTAAATTTTATATAATTATAGGGCCGCATATTATAAAACCCTATATGTATGGCTAATAGATTTATAAAAATCAGTTGAAAAATAATTTCATTTATGGTAATATATATTCACAACTAAAAACATATTACCATATGCTACTGTGGCTCAGTTGGGAGAGCAGTTGATTCGTAATCAACAGGTCGCGGGTTCGAGTCCCGCCAGTAGCTCCAATAAAAGTAATTTATATTCTACCAACTGGCTCAGTTGGCGCGACGCGTTAAGAAAACAGCACGGGCGTGCTGTTTTTAGCCAAAGCGGACAAGGCGACTAGCCTTGGCGGGGAGAGCAGTTGATTCGTAATCAACAGGTCGCGGGTTCGAGTCCCGCCAGTAGCTCCAATAAAATAAAATCGTGTATAACTATAGTAACTATTTTTTATTTGTAAAATGGGGGATGAATATGAATATAGGTAATATCATCGCTATAGTAATTATTGCATTGTTTATTCCTGTGGTTTTTGTCTTACTTCAAAAAGATATTGTACTTAAAAAAGAGTTTAAAGACTCATTTATTATAGATTACAAAAATATGTTGAAATTTATCATTGTTATTTTTGTAATTACTGCATTGGTTTCGATAATGCTCATAATTGCTGCGCCCATGCCGTTTTGGGCATATATAATACTTGTCGTTTGTAACCTTGTGTATATATTTTTTATAGTTATAATCTCTAGATATAAACTTATAATAAGTAGTGATGAAATTACTTATACTTCATTTTTTGCAAAGACAAAGTGCTATAATTTTAATGATATAACTTTAATAAAAGTGCGTAAGCTTAATTATGGGATATTAAATTATCAAGTGTTTATAGGGGACAAACGCATTTTTTCGCTTTCGAATATGAACAAAAATATTCAAGAGTTTATAAACAAAGCGCGCTCTTATAACATCAAATTTGAGGACAAGTCATCAGCACATTAAATAACAAAACTGTCAAAACTGTCTTATATCCTATTTAAATACTTGGTCATCCTGAGTGTCGACCTCGGTGCGTGGGCGCAGTGCGAAGGCGCACACCCGATAGATAAAAGTAAACTACTCGCTTTGTATGATTGTTTACGGTTTGCTTAGAGTTGTTTTTAAGCGGAATAGATTCTTCGTCTCAGGCTCCGTAAGCAGGGCTCAGAATGACATTGCTTTAAAAGTACCGCGGGTACAGCAGACTACTTTTCCTAGGCTGGTTAAAAGTGTGTAGCAGTTTATTTGTCTAACAAATAAAAGTCTGTCATCCTGAGTGTCGACCCGCGAAGCCTTCAGACGAAGGATCTATTCCGCTTAAGACAACCTCCAATAAATCACGAGTTAACATTAAAAGTGAGTAGTCGTACTATATTTATCTATCGGGAGTGCGCCTACGCACCGAAGGATCTATTCCGCTTAAAAAATTCTCGGGTTACAACTAAAAAATAAGAGGATGATGCTGGGCTGGCGCGGGAGTATACTTTTCTAATTGTGATAATCATTCACGCGCCAGACTTCCCGCAAGCGGGAAGGCATCCTGAGCCTCGACCCGCGGTGCGAAGGCGCACTCCCGATAAATAGTACAAGGCCGTATTCCCAAACGATACTAATAAAAGTCTGTCATCCTGAGACCTGCTTACGAAGCCTTCGTAACTCAGCGTAGAGTGAAAGGTAACATTAGGAATACTTAGCAATACGCTGCCCGAAGGATCTCATCCGCTATAAGCTATAATATTATATATGGATAGGGAGGGACAACTTACAAATCCCATAAATTTTATTTAAATTTCAAGGCCGAATTTTTTCGAATTTGGTCTTTTTTTATATCAAACACAGCAAACACGCGGGTGGGTTTATAGCGTTTTTTGCAAAAATGGCGAAATTTTGCGAAAAAATCAAATTTTTTTATTTTTTTTCGAAAAAAGTTGTTGACATTATTAAATACTACTGGTATAATGGACATCGTTATCACCCGTTGTGGAGATAACAACCAGTACCTTGACAATTGAATAGTTTTTAAATAAGGTTTTTTGAGTTCTTGTCAATTCTGTACACAGTACATTAATTAACAACTTTTCAAAATCTCAAATTACGCAAGTGATTTGGTTTTGAGTCATAATTAAACATTAGAGTTTGATCCTGGCTCAGGACGAACGCTGGCGGCGTGCTTAATACATGCAAGTCGAACGAGGTATTTTCGGATACCGAGTGGCGAACGGGTGAGTAACGCGTGAGCAACCTGCCCTATACAGGGGGACAACAGCTGGAAACGGCTGCTAATACCGCATAAGACCACAGCACCGCATGGTGCAGAGGTAAAAGGCTACGGTCGGTATAGGATGGGCTCGCGTACTATTAGCTAGTTGGTGAGATAACAGCCCACCAAGGCTACGATAGTTAGCCGACCTGAGAGGGTGATCGGCCACATTGGAACTGAGACACGGTCCAGACTCCTACGGGAGGCAGCAGTAGGGAATATTGGGCAATGGAGGAAACTCTGACCCAGCAACGCCGCGTGAAGGATGAAGGTCTTCGGATTGTAAACTTCTGTTATGAGAGAAAAATAAATGATGGTATCTCATGAGTAAGCCCCGGCTAACTATGTGCCAGCAGCCGCGGTAAGACATAGGGGGCAAGCGTTATCCGGAATAACTGGGCGTAAAGCGAGTGTAGGCGGTTTGGTAAGTTGATGGTGAAATCCTGGGGCTCAACCCCAGAACTGCCATCAAAACTGCTTAACTAGAGTGTGGGAGAGGAAGATGGAATTCCTAGTGTAGCGGTAAAATGCGTAGAGATTAGGAGGAACATCGGTGGCGAAGGCGATCTTCTGGAACACAACTGACGCTGAGACTCGAAAGCGTGGGGAGCAAACAGGATTAGATACCCTGGTAGTCCACGCCCTAAACGATGGATACTAGATGTAGGAGGTATCGACCCCTCCTGTGTCGCAGCTAACGCGATAAGTATCCCGCCTGAGTAGTACGTTCGCAAGAATGAAACTTAAAGGAATTGACGGGGACCCGCACAAGCAGAGGAGCATGCGGTTTAATTCGTCGATACGCGAAAAACCTTACCAAGGCTTGACATCGGACGCATAGCATGGAAACATGTGAAAGAGTAGCAATATTCCGTCCAGACAGATGGTGCATGGTTGTCGTCAGCTCGTGTTGTGAAATGTTGGGTTAAGTCCCGCAACGAGCGCAACCCTTGCCCTTAGTTGCCAGCATTCAGTTGGGCACTCTAGGGGGACTGCCGTAGGTAATACGGATGAAGGTGGGGATGAGGTCAAATCATCATGCCTCTTACGCCTTGGGCTACACGCGTGCTACAATGGCCACTACAAAGGGATGCTAACCCGCGAGGGGGCGCGAACCTCAAAAAAGTGGTCTCAGTTCGGATTACAGGCTGCAACCCGCCTGTATGAAGTAGGATTTGCTAGTAATCGCGAATCATCATGTCGCGGTGAATACGTACTCGGGTCTTGTACACACCGCCCGTCACGCCATGGGAGTTGGGAGTGCCCAAAGTCGCTGAGCTAACCCGCAAGGGAGGCAGGTGCCTAAGGCAAGACCAATGACTGGGGTGAAGTCGTAACAAGGTAGCCGTACCGGAAGGTGCGGCTGGATCACCTCCTTTTAAGGAAACGGTTCAGAGCCGTATTTCCAAGGTCGATTTCGCAAGTCTATGCAACAGTTTGCATAGTGTGTGCATCTATACACTGCTTGCTTTTGGAGCCTCGCTTGGTTCCGAGAGCGAGTTATTTGCGAATATCTTAAAACAAGATTAAAAAACTTAAAAACTATTCAGTTGTTAAGGTTCAAATAAGAGAACGAAGTTTTCACTTCGTTCTTTTTTTGTTATTTAAAAGTAGGTATGAATTTCGTGACTTTTGGGTTTTGTAATCTCGTTTTAGTGGTGGGGCAATTATCACATATTATCTCGCAGCACAAAGTGAGCAAAAGACAGAAAATATTAAATTTGTCGCTTAACTAATTTGGGGCGGCATACAATTTACTTCAATAACGAAGAGTAGTATGTTAGTAAATTTGATAGAAGGTAAACGAAACTAGCATTTGTTGTGCGAGGTGCTAGGTATATATGGTACAAGATTTAAAATGTTGCATATAGATAAAAACGAGAAATAAATTTTTAATTATACTTGACAGCGTGCTAATGGTATGGTATTATATGAAAAATTGCCAAGGAGGAGTAAAATGGAAAATTTTGATGTTGAAAAGTACCGCGAAGAAGGTGACAAAATGGCTGAGCAGATTATAAAAAAGTATTACGAGAAAAAGCAAACTCAATTAAAGGAAAAGGCACAAGAAAATGACTCCATTCAGCGCTAGTAGAGAAAACGCCAAGCAGGGCGATGAAAATACAGAGGTAGCGGCACTAAAGCAAACAGTGGATAGCCTCAAAGCGGAGATTAGTCTACTCAATAGTCGTATGGCAAAATTAGAAAATCAAGTCACTGAATTAAAGGAAGTGGTTGCTTTTCAGCACCGCAGCCTTGAAATCCAAAAGAAAGCAATTGAGGATGTCAAATCGAGTTCAATTGATATGCTAATTTCAAAATTATGACACGCGAAATCGAGTGGGAGACAAGGAGTAAGCATTTATATAGCACGCTCGTAGCGTGTTTTTCTTTTAAAAAGGCTTTGTTGACAAAATAACGACTTTGTAGTATAATATCTGCGGAGAAAATTATGGAAACAAACAATTTAACAATCGCTATTAATGTCGATGATATTTTATTAAATCGGTATGGTAAATTACAGCCCGAGGCGCTAAAAATGTTTGTGCATTTAGAGGATAAGGCAAATTTTATTTTTTTGACTAATGGTAGTGCAAATGTTGCTTTTAGTGCTTTAGCGCAAATCAACGAGAAATTAAACAAACAACTGTTTGCGTGGGTAATTGCGAATGGTGGTAGTCAAATTTTTACGCCAAACAATAGACTTTTGGATAGTCAGTCTTTTGATGTGCTAAAACTTTGGAGATTAATTTCTTATTTGCGTGCTTACGATAATGATTGTATGCTGCAATATTGCACCGAAAATGGGAATTTTGTGGATATTCGTGATAATTTTATAAATAATTTGCGCTTTTATTATTTTAAAAAGCGTGACTTGTTGTTGGGGAATGCAAAGTTAGATGTAAATCGCGTAGAGGGTATGCGTGAAAATCGTAATATGAAAGCAATTGAGAATGAAATTGGCCCGATAAATCAGTTGGTGGTGCAAGGTTCTGATAAAAAGAAGTATTCTAGCCTCCGTTATGTGCTTAGGAATAATTCAAAACTTTTCGATTATTACGAAAGAGATGAAAGGTTTTTTGTGCCAGCGCGAAATAAATTATCGGCATTACAAACATTGCTAGAAAGTGCAAAGTCTGTAAAAACCACAGCAATGTCAGAAAAAGAGAAAACCTCTGTTACGGGACTGCCTAGCGAAGTATCAAAAATAATTTATATTGGGAACAGTGTTAGTGATGTGGAATGTTTGCGTGCCTGTGATATTAGCGTGGCGCACAAATCTCGTGCTTGTAGCCAAGCCTGCGATTCTGCAAAGTATTCTGTTGAGCATTTGGGAGAGTTTATCGATTATATTGTTGATAATAATCACTTGGTACCAAACGAGCAGTTGGAGGAGAGTAGATAGAAAAAACATATTGTATAACTAATTTTGGTTAGTATACAATATGTTTTTTAATTTAAATAGCGTTGAAGTTTGTAGGATTTAACTCCAATCGCACCTAAATTCAATTAAAGGGCGGTCAAGTTCGGCGCCATATGTTTCCAAGTCTTGTAAAAGTTGCTCGCAAACTTCGTGCGGCACGAGGTTTACCGCTTTCAAGTCTTTAATTGGCACGATTGCAGGTTCAAATGTCCCGTATTTTGAGGTGTCACAAGTGTACTCCTCGGCATCTGTTTTGTGGATTTCTCCTGATATCCATTTTGCCACAAAAAATCCCTGAATGGTGCTTTTTTGCTCAATGCGGTAAATTAATCTTATAGGCTCGACCTCGATACCAAACTCCTCACGCAGTTCGCGTTGGCAGCATTGCTCTGGGGTCTCGCTTCCCTCTAGTCCGCCGCCAGGTATGACCGCATAATCTCTACCTTGTCTGTTTCGTTTCATTACCAAAATTTTGTCCTCAACGATTATAATTGCCCTATAACGCTCATTTCTCATAATATTCTCCCAAATCGAATTAGTGTTTTTATTAGGTATTCTACATTATAAAAAATTTTCAAACTCTTGTCAAATCATTGACAGCATACCCACCTTGTTATATACTAATAAAAAATTAGGGTTTATTGATGTTAATTTGGGGGAGGAGTGTATTAATGCAAAAATACTCAACTTGCTAAAAATTTAATTTAACATAGTAAAATCGACTAGGGGTGAAGTATGAATTTTAATGAATTTAAGCAAAGCGTACAGCGCAAGCAAGAATTAGAGAACTTTTTGAATTTAAGCATTCCTGCACTTTACAGGAGGTATGGTAAAGTTTGCTTAAATGCAGATTTTAACTCAGTCATAAATCTTGAGAGCGAGCATAAAAGCGTTTGCGAGCAAGTTGAAAGGTTTAAAACTGAACTGGTTAATGAATTTGGACCACTTAATCCGCAAGACCCCGATATTAAATGGATATTTCGCAAGCCCGAAAGACAATGGTACGAATTCTCAGTTTTCGATGTAATAAAGCATCTTGATACATATCTAGCGCAAAATAATTGCAAAAAATCTTATGACATTTATAGTATAGAGCAAGATGGCACAAGTTATATGAGTATGAATATTACAAGCTATCTACGAATTGATGTAAATTTCAAAAATGATTATATAGAGAATACAATCACTTTTTTGATAGCAAATCAAGATTTTCACAACCTGAGAGAATTTCCCGATGTCTCTTATAAAAAAGTAGGCTCAGTCATAAAGTATTTTACTGATAGATTGATTCCCGAAGACGATTTATATTTTGATACTAATCTTTCAACAAACGAATTTAGCCCGCTTTGTTTTGAATATCCGGCCTTACCTAAAATTTTTATTGAAGGGAATTCGCTTCCAAAAGGAAATTCGCTATTTTATCGCGGTATAAGGGGAATTCCGTGGCAAATTATGCACGATAATATATTAGGACTTATAGATAGAAAAATTGAGCAAAATCAAGAGATTTTGAATGAATTGAGAAAAACAAAAAGTAAAATCAACCCATTGGTAAAAGAGCAGGAGAAAAAGATTTTAGAAATTGCAGCGCGTAAATCCGAACTTTTCCCTAACGAATTTCAACCAAAAAAGGAGCATTTTGCTCCTGAAATGGTTATAAGTTAAAGTATAGTTTGAGAGTAATGCATTTAACTATTTCTTGCGACAACAATTAAATCGAGTAGGTTCGCCCGCGAAAATAAAAAATAAATTGATAAATATGAACTGAACTCCATTTGGGGTACTAGAGAAAAAACTTTTTATGATTAATACACTCCTAAATGCTAAGGAGTGTATTTTTATCACAGGCAATAGGCAAAGTTTACTTTTATGATAAATTTTCATCTAATACACAAATCGTATAATACGCCTCTTTGGTGTTTATGTCATATTTGTAGCGAAAGAAAAATTTATTGTCTTCAAAATAACCGTGATTTCTAAATTCGCCTTGTACTCGCGCGGTCAGAGTTTCGAGCCCTTCACCCGAAAAAGTCACAAATCCCGCATTATCTACCGAGTAGTTAAGCGTATAGGTTATGCTGTATGTCGAGATTTTTGCAACATTGTCATCACTGAAAACGATATCTATAGGGTAGGTGAACTTCGCAGCTGTTTCACTGGCACTGGCATCAATGTTGTCGTTTTGTGCATCAGTAATGCGGACACCAAAGTATTCGTAAGTCCCGAAATTTATCTCGTATTGACCACAACCAATAAGCAAAATCGTAGAAAATACTAACAAAATCACCCCAAAAGTATAAATTTCCATCTTTTTTGTACTAAAATTCATTGTTTTCTCCCAAAGTAACCCTTTTGTAATTTATTATAACTAAAACTTTATAACCAAGTCAATAAAATCATAGCACGCAGTGCAAAATTACTTATTTTACAAATTTTTCAATTTTCATTTTAATTATTTTAATAAAATGTATATCAAAAGAACATAAATGATAATAAATTTAAATAACCCTTGCCATTGTTACAAACTATTATAGTATGAGTATGGCGCAAGATTATAGTAGCGTTAATAGAGAGAGTGCGCGTAATAATATATTAAATAAAAATTTTTCATCCTTATTAACTATAGAAAAACATAGAACAAAGGCAAAAGAGGATATAATAGATGAAAAGGTGCGGCTTTTTAGAGTAGTGGGGTGGGGTATGGGATATGTAATTAATAATCGATAAATTCAAAAAATAAATATATGAATGATTATCAACCACCCACAATTAGTTACCTGCCTTTGTTAGTCTAAGTAAGGTATGGAGTACATTCTACTACGAGCGAAGCAAGTAGTTAGCTCATTTTGCTTGCGCATAGAGTGTGTTGAGCGATTGTTTACAAGCGCGTAAACACAAACTCAGCAAGGTTTGCGTTAGCAAACGAAAATTTTTAAAAATATTTAATGTAAATTGAATCAATCACTTTATTTTCAGCCTATTTAGCGGGATAAGAGTATGTGGCAGGTATTGCCTGCGAGCGAAGTGAGCAGCCAATAAAAAATTAGCAAATGAGGGAGGACTTGCGAGGAATACTTGTATTTTGAGCAAAGGCTTTAGAATTTGCGCCGCGTGAGCGGAGAAAGTTTTTCGAATTTTTCGAAAAATTTTTAACTCCTAGTAGAATACAAAGCCTAATAATAGTTAAGTGCAATTCTAGTGCCCAAGTCGGTATTGACTACGAGCGAAGCGAAGTAGCCAACCCATCATTGCTTATGAAGAGAATGTTTGAGCGATTGCTTGCAAGCGAGCAAACATGAACGAAATAAGGTTTGCGTAGCAAACGAAAATTTTTTAAAAAACTTAAAAATTTTGTAATAAATGGGTTGACAATATTACCACTTTGTTATATAATTACACCACTGTTAGTCTGGGTAGAAACTCAAAGTTACCTTAAAATAACTAGGTTTTGAGGAGAATTTGAGCGTACAAGTGGTGCAAAAGCACTGCGTCTGAGCACTTAAACTTTTATTTTTATTTTTTTGACTTACAGTATGACACACCCGGAAGTGTGTTCATGTGCGCGTGACATATTAATTAAAAGTCATACGGCATATGAAAAATTTTGGTGTGTTGCCTGTCGGTATAAAACGCTAGAGGTTTGCGATGGGCGAGGGATTTCCCTTAGTGCTTGGAGGAGTTTTACATAATTTGGAGGTCGTACAATGAGTACACAAAAAATCAGGATTAAGTTAAAATCATTTGATCACCGCTTAATCGATGAAGCTGCCGCTCGCATTGTTGATGCAGCTACAAAGTCTGGTTGCAAGATTTCGGGACCAATTCCGCTACCAACCGACAAGGAAATTATTACTATCCTGCGTTCACCACATGTAAACAAGGATAGTCGTGAGCAATTTGAGTTGCGCACACACAAGCGTTTGATTGATATCTTTAGCGCAAGTAGTAAGACTGTAGACCAGTTGTCTAAGTTGGACTTGCCCGCTGGTGTAGATATCAACATCAAATTATAGGCAAACAACATAAGGAGAATGAGTTATGAACAAAGCAATTTTAGGTAAGAAACTTGGCATGACACAAGTTTTTGCTACCAATGGCCTAGTTATTCCTGTAACCGTAGTTGAAGCCGAACCCAATGTAATCGTGCAGATTAAGAACGAGGACAAGGATGGTTACAATGCGCTAGTTGTTGCCTATGGTAGTATTCGTAAGGACTTGGTCAACAAGCCAAGACTTGGGACTTTTGAAAAGGCTGGCGTGGAGCCGAGGCGCATTTTGCGCGAATTCCGCGTAGATGATGTGTCTAGCTACGCAGTTGGACAAGAGATTAAATGCGATGTGTTCAGTGAGGGCGAAAAGGTCGATGTAATCGGTACTTCTCGCGGTCACGGATTTACTGGTATCATAAAGCGCTGGAATATGCGCCACCAGGACAACACACACGGTGGAAACAAGGTTCACCGCCACCAATCACTAGGTAGTGGTCCAGGAATTGCCAAGGTATTTAAGGGCAAGAAAATGGCTGGGCGTTACGGTGGCACTCGTACAACTGTACAAAATCTTGAGGTCGTAAGGGTCGATTGCGACAGAAATCTAATTTTGGTTAAGGGCGCAATTCCAGGCCCACGCAATGGTGTGGTAATGGTTAGAAACGCGGTCAAGGCCTAGGAGGAGTGAATTATGGCTACAACTAAAGTATATAATTTACAAGCAGTAGAAGTCGGTAATGTAAAGCTCGATGACAAGGTGTTTGGCGCTGAGTATAACGAGGCTTTGATTCACCAGGTAGTAGTGGCTTACTTAAACAATCAACGCCAGGGCACAAAGGCAACTCTTAGCCGCAGCGAAGTCCGCGGTCGCGCTAAAAAACCTTGGCGCCAAAAAGGTACAGGTCACGCTAGACAAGGTAGTCGTAGAGGCCCTCAATGGACCAAAGGTGGCTTGGCATTCGCTATAAAGCCAAGAGACTTTAGCCAAAAGGTGAACAAGACTGCAAAGCGCGTTGCTTTCCGTAGCGCGATTAGTGCAAAGCTAAACAAGGGCGATGTGTTTGTCGTGGAGGACTTTAACCTAAAGGACCACAAGACAAAGAATATGCAGGCAGTTTTGGATGCATTTAAGTTTAATAAGTCCGTGCTAGTTGTACTTGACCAAGTAAACGAGAATGTACTAAAGGCTAGCGGAAACATCGCTAGAGTGTTGGTAGAGAACTACACACTTTTAAATGTGTACCAAATTGTTAGTGCCGACAAAATACTTATCACAAAACAGGCAATCAAATCTATAGAGGAGGCTTATACTGAATAATGGAAGCAAACAAGATTATTATTAAACCGCTTTTATCAGAAAAAAGTTATGCCGATATAGCAAAGAAACGCTACTGGTTCGTGGTGGACAAGTCGGCTACAAAGACTCAGATTAAGAGCGCAGTTGAGGAAATGTTCAATGTCGATGTTGAATCTGTAAATACCCTCATCACTTCAAAAAAACCCAGAAAAAGACAAGGTAGAACGACTGGTTACACTCCAGCCAAGAAAAAGGCTGTCGTAACCCTTAAAAAGGATAGCAAGCCTATCGCGTTCTTCGAAAGCTTGTCGTAATTAAGCACAGGAGGAATTAGTAATGTCAGTTAAAAGATTTAGACCTACAACCCCTACATTGCGTGGCACAATTCGCCCGACATTCGAGGAAATCACAAAGACTACTCCAGAGAAGTCACTCCTCAAGCCGGTCAAGAAAAATGCAGGCCGCAATATGTACGGCAGAATCACTGTGCGTCACCAAGGCGGCGGTACAAAGAGACAATACCGCGTCATCGACTTCAAGCGCAACAAGGATGGTATTCCTGCAAAAGTTAAATCAATCGAGTACGACCCAAACCGCAGTGCATACATCGCTTTACTTGCGTACGCTGATGGTGAAAAGCGCTACATCTTGGCCCCTCTAGGACTTACCGTTGGTGAGATTGTTATGAGCGGTGAGGGTAGTGAAATTAAGGTGGGTAACGCAATGCCAATGGCTAGTATGCCTGTAGGTACTGTTATTCACAATATCGAAATGCAACCAGGCAAGGGCGGACAAATGGCCCGCAGTGCTGGTGATTCAGCGCGTTTGGTCGCTAAAGAGGGGACTAGAGCAACTCTAAAACTTCCTAGCGGTGAAATGCGTATGGTATCGGCAAAGTGCCGTGCCACAATTGGACAGGTCGGCAATGTTGACCACGAACTCGTGAAATGGGGTAAGGCTGGTAACACTCGTTATCGCGGCATTAGACCAACTGTTCGTGGTAGTGTTATGAACCCTATCGACCACCCTCATGGTGGTGGTGAGTCAAAGGCTCCTATCGGTTTGCCTGGCCCTCGCACCCCTTGGGGTAAACCTGCTCTCGGTAAGAAGACACGTAACAAGCACAAGCCAAGCAGTAGTATGATTTTAAAAAGAGTTAATTAGGAGTAAGCATTATGAGTAGAAGTTTGAAGAAAATGCCGTTCGTTGAAAAGCGCTTGATGAAACGCGTGCAAGAGCTCAATGCTAAGAACGAGAAAAAGCCTATCAAGACTTGGTCCCGTTCCAGCACTATCTACCCTGAATTTGTAGGGCACACAATCGCTGTTCACAACGGTCGTAAACACATTCCTGTTTATTGTACTGCTGAAATGGTAGGACATAAACTCGGCGAGTTTGCTCCGACAAGAACATTTAAAGGCCACAGCGGTTCTAAAATCGCTGATAAGAAATAAGAGTGAGGTATAATGTATGGCAAAGAGAATGAGAGAAAAAGCATTAGCTCGCGCACAAAATGCTGACCGCCGCCCACAGGCGACCGTGAAGTTCGTGCGTATCAGCCCTAGCAAAGTCCGCATTGTCCTCGACATTATTCGTGGCAAAGACTATAACGAAGCAATGGCTATCCTAGAGGGTACTCCAAAGGCCGCTAGCGAGATTTTAGTCAAGTTGCTCGCTTCAGCTGGAGCAAATGCAGAATTTAAAAATTATTCAAAGGAAGACCTTTACATTGCAGAAGCATACGCAAACGAAGGTCCTACTTACAAGCGTTGGTGGCCCCGTTCACACGGTAGCGCTGACCAAATCTTAAAGCGCACCAGTCACATCACAATTATTCTCGATGAGAAAAAGATGGATTTGGGCGCTACAAAGCCCGCAAGAGCGCAGGCTACCGCTACTACAGCAGTGAATGTAGCAGATGAGGCTAAGGAACAGGTTAAAGAGGATGTTGTAAAGGCAAAGGAGACCGCTAAAAAGGCTCCCGCAAAAAAGACAACCGCTACTAAATCTACAGCCGCAAAAAAGACAACAACAAAAAAGACAACAGCCGCTAAATCGGCAAGTACGACAAAAGGAGGCGCGAAGTAATTATGGGTCAGAAAGTCAATCCTCACGGATTTAGAGTAGGTATTGTTAAAGACTGGGATGCGAGTTGGTACGCTGACAAGGTGCAATTTGCAAAACTACTTAAAGAAGACAATACTATCCGCGAGTTTATTAAAAAGAAATATCACGACGCATTAATTTCCCGTGTTTCTATTGAGCGCGCACAGGGCGCACAAGGCAAGATTGTCGTAAACATTTTAACAGGTAGACCAGGTTTGGTGATTGGTCAAAAGGGTGCTGGCATCGAGCAATTGAGAAAGGAACTTGCTAAACTCGTTGATGGAAAGCAAATTTCCATTAACATTAAGGAAGTAAAGAACCTTGATACCGATGCAAATGTCGTAGCACAAAGTATCGCAGCACAGATTGAAAAGCGTGTGTTAGTAAAGCGCGCTATGAAGTCTAGTATGCAACGCGTTATGAAGGCAGGAGTCCAAGGTTGCAAAATCGCAGTCGCTGGCCGTATTAATGGTGCCGAAATCGCTCGTACTGAGCAGTATGCTCAAGGGTCGATTCCGCTACACACATTGCGCGCAGATATCGACTACGGTTTTGCAGAGGCACACACTACATACGGTGTGCTAGGCGTAAAGGTCTGGATTTACAAGGGTGAAATCCTGGCAAACAAGACTCCCAAACAAGGGGGTGAGCAATAATGTTGATGCCAAAGAGAACAAAACACCGTAAGGTGCAGAAGGGCCGTATGAAAGGTCAGGCGCTTAGAGGCAATCGTATCACTTACGGTGACTACGGACTTGTTGCTCTAGAGCCATGCTGGGTGAAATCAGTGCAGATTGAGGCCGCTCGTGTCGCAATGACTCGTTATATGAAGAGGGTTGGTAAAGTTTGGATTAAGATTTTCCCAGACAAACCATACTCACAAAAGCCACTCGGTACTCGTATGGGTAAAGGTAAAGGTAACCTCGAGGGTTGGGTCGCTGTAGTTAGACCTGGTAGAGTGTTGTTTGAGATTAATGGTGTTAGCGAAGAGGTCGCTCGTGAGGCGCTTCGACTTGCATCACACAAACTTCCACTTGCTACTAAGTTCTACTCAAAGGCCGAGCTTGACCGCGTTGTCGATGCCAAGTTGAATGGCGAAAAGAAAGAAAATGTGACCAAGGAGGAGGCAGGCAATGAAGAGTAAAGAATTTAGAGATATGACCACAGAAGAACTGCAGGACAAACTCAAAAGTCTAAAGAGCGAACACTTTAACCTGCGCTTCTCACACGCAACTGGTCAGTTAACAAATCCAATGATGCTAAACACAATTCGCAAGGACATAGCACGCGTTATGACAATCCTTCGCGAGCGCGAATTAGCACAGGGAAAAAAGGATAATTAGGGTGGAGGTAAATTATGGAAAACCAAGTTAGAAACAGTCGTAAACAGCGTATTGGTGTAGTTGTTAGCAACCTTATGGACAAGACTTGTGTCGTTGCTATTGTAAATAATGTTCGCCACCCACTATACAAGAAAATCGTTAAAAAGACCGTAAAGTTCTTTGTTGACGACCCTAAAAATGAGTGCTCAATAGGCGATAAGGTCGTAATCGCTGAGACTCGACCACTTTCTAAAAACAAGCATTTTAGATTGGTTAAAATCATTGAAAAAGCGAAATAGAGAAAGGAGTGAACTATTATGATAATGCCACAAAGTAAATTAAAAGTAGCCGACAACACTGGCGCAAAAGAATTAATGTGTATTCGTGTGCTAGGCGGTTCTTTTAGAAAAACAGCAAACATTGGCGACATAATCGTTGGTACTGTAAAGAGCGCTATCCCAGGTGGTAGCGTAAAGAAGGGTGATGTCGTAAAGGCAGTCATCGTTCGTAGTAAGCGCGGCGTTCGTAGACCTGATGGTAGTTCGATTCGTTTTGATGACAACGCAGTCGTTATCATTGATAAGGATAAACAACCAAAGGGTACCCGTGTGTTTGGACCTATCGCTAGGGAACTCCGTGAGCGCGACTTTATGAAAATTATTTCGCTTGCAAATGAAGTACTATAGGAGGATAATCTCGATGAACAGCAATTTAAGAACAGGCGATATGGTTACCGTAATCGCTGGTAAAGATAAGGGTAAAACTGGTAAGATTTTGTCCTCCGATGGGCAAAAGGGTAGAGTAGTTGTCGAAGGTGTAAATATCGTTCACAAGCACACAAAACCTCGTTCCCAAAAGGACAGGGGCGGAATCAAGAAAACAGAGGCAAGTATTGATGTTTCAAATGTAATGATTATCTGCCCTAGTTGCGGTAAGGCAACTCGCATAGGTCACGCGTTTGATGACAAAGGCGTAAAGCACCGCGCTTGCAAGAAGTGTGGCGCATTTATGGATGGCGAAAAGAAGGCTCGCGCCAAGAAAGAGACTAAAAAGTCAAAAGAGCCTGCAACTAAAAAGGTCGAAAAATCGGAAGAGGTAAAAGAGACTAAAAAGCCTGCTCCAAAGAAAACCGCTCCCAAAACCACAAAATCAACTGTAGACACCGCAGACAAGACCGCTAGCACAACTAAGCGCCGCGCTCCTGCTGCAAAGTCTCAGGGCAAGTAATTAACGGAGGAATAAATGAGTAAAGAAATTGATCAGGTTGCTAAAGCATCTGCAACCGACAAGAAAGCATCTAGCAAGGCAAAACCTCGTTTGCAAACGAAGTACGAGCAAGTTGTAGTACCTGCTCTTGAAAAAGAATTGGGCTACAAGAACATTAATCAAGTTCCGCGTATTGAGAAAATTGTGGTAAATGCAGGTCTTGGTGATGTCAAGGACAACGCAAAGAGTTTTAATATGGCTGTTGATGAGTTAGGACTTATCACAGGACAAAAGCCCCTTGTGACAACCGCTAAAAAGGCTGTCGCAAACTTCAAACTCCGTGAGGGGATGAAAATTGGTGCAAAGATTACTTTGCGTGGCGAGAAAATGTGGGAGTTTTTAGACAGACTTATCTCTGTAGCACTTCCTCGTGTCCGCGATTTTAGGGGAATTTCACCAAAGTCATTTGATGGCAAGGGTAACTACTCTATGGGTATCAAAGAGCAACTTGTTTTCCCTGAAATCGACTACGACAAAATAGAAAAAGTAAGAGGCTTCGATGTCTGCATCGTTACGACTGCAAATACCGACAGCGAGGCAAAGGCACTCTTAGATAAACTCGGAATGCCTTTCAAAAAAGCGTAAGGAGTAAAAAATGGCAAGAAAAAGTATGGTTCTAAAGGCTAAAAAGCCTCAAAAGTTTTCAACTCGTGAATACACGCGTTGCTCAATTTGCGGCCGTCCTCACGCAGTTTTGAAAAAGTACGGAATTTGCCGTATCTGTTTTAGAGAAATGGCTTACCGTGGCGAAATTCCGGGCGTAAAAAAGGCAAGTTGGTAGGAGGGAATTATGGCAGTTACAGATGTTATATCAGATATGCTCACTCGCATTCGTAATGCGATTGGCGCAAAGCACGCCACAGTTGATGTGCCTACCAGCAAGGTAAAACTTGCAATTGCTAAGATTTTAAAGGATGAGGGTTACATTGCAGACTTCGCTGAGAAGGGCGAGGGCGTAAACAAAGTAATCAACATCACCCTAAAGGTAGACAACTCTGGCAAGTATGTAATCACTGGTTTAAAGAGAATTTCAAAGCCAGGTTTGCGTATTTATGCAAGCGTTGACAAACTCCCTCGAGTTATCAATGGCTTGGGTATTGCGATCATTTCGACAAGCAAAGGAATTATGACAGACAAGCAGGCTCGCGCTCTCAAAGAGGGTGGCGAAGTACTCGCATATGTTTGGTAGGAGGTAAGTTATGTCAAGAATAGGTAAGAAACCCATTGAGCTTCCTGCAGGCGTGGACTTTGCAGTGTCTAATAACAATGTAGTTACAGTTTCAGGTAAACTCGGCAAACTTGAGCAACAAGTTAGCAAACTTTTGAAAGTGGAACTCGTTGATGGAAAAATCTATGTGACAGCATTAAACAACTCTAGAGAAGCAAATGCTGCACACGGTCTTTACCGTACGCTGATCGCAAATATGGTAGAGGGCGTTACAAACGGCTTCACAAAAAACCTCATTATCAACGGTGTAGGTTACAAAGTATTTGATAGAAATGGTGCTATTGAATTTAAGATTGGCTACAGTCACCCTGTTATTTTCAACGCACCAGAGGGCATTACGCTAAGTTGCCCCAGCCAGACCGAAATAAAGGTGTTTGGCTACGATAAACAAAAGGTCGGTCAAGTCGCTGCAACAATTCGCGATATTCAAAAGGTTGAGCCTTACCACGCATACGGCATTCGTTACGCTGATGAAGTTGTCGTAAAGAAAGAGGGTAAGACCGCCGCTAAGAAGTAAGGGAGAGTAGTACTATGATTAACAAAATCGATAAGAATAAAGAGCGCGCTCGCCGTCACGCACGCGTGCGCAAGAACTTAAGTGGTACTATGGAGCGCCCTAGACTCGTAGTTTACCGCAGTTTATCAAATATCTATGCCCAAATTATCGATGACAGCAAGGGTGTTACACTCGTTTCTGCTGGCACGGTAGAAAAGGCGCTCGAGAGCGCTCTAAAGGGCAAGACAAAGCAGGAGCAGGCGTACATAATCGGTGAAACGATTGCAAAACGCGCTCTTGAGAAAAAAATTTCGCAGGTCGTTTTTGACCGTGGCGGATACATTTACACAGGTCGAGTAAAAAATCTTTCTGATGGCGCTAGAGCCGCAGGATTGAAGTTCTAGGAGGAAATTATGGCAGAAGTTAATAAAAACGAAAAGCGTCGCTCCGACAACAAATCTCGTGGCAAGCGTGAGGACCGCAAGCCCGTTGATGATGGGCTAGACAAGGTGAGAGTTGATATCCGCCCTGTACAAAAGGTAATAAAGGGTGGCCGTACACTTAGTTACAGCGCTTTGTGTGTCGTAGGCGACCGCAAGGGTAGAGTAGGTATCGGTACAGGTAAGGCTCGCGAAGTAGCCAGCGCTACAGAAAAGGCCTTTAACGCTGCTAAGAAGAATATGATTCATGTAAACTTGGCAGGTACCACCATTCCTCATGAGATTACAATGAAGTATGGTGCAAGTATTGTAAAACTTATGCCTGCAAAGCAAGGTACAGGTGTCATCGCTGGTGGTGCTGCTCGCCCAGTACTCGAACTTGCTGGTATCAAGGACATCACTGCGAAAAACCACCGCAGTAATAACAAAATTAACACCGTTCGCGCTACATTTGAGGCACTAAAGACTTTGCAGACTGCAGAGCAGGTTGCCGAGAACCGTGGCAAGAAGTCGGAAGATTTGTAGGAGGCGCGTTATGGAAAAGAAAGAAACAAAGCCTGCTACGGCTAATCAAATCAAAATTAAACTTATTCACAGTGCAATTTGTACTACCCCAAAACAGCGCAAAACTTTGCGCGCTCTGGGGCTGACCAAAATCAATCAGGTAAAGGTTATGCCTGACAATGCCGCTATCCGCGGTATGATTAAGGTCGTTAGTCACCTTGTACAGGTTGAGCAATAGGAGGATATTATGGAATTACACAATTTATCTCCTGCACCTAATTCAAAGCACCGCCTCCGCCGTGTCGGTAGAGGTAAGGGCTCTGGATTAGGTAAGACCTCTGGCCGTGGTGAAAACGGTCAAAACAAGCGCTCTGGCGGCGGTGTACGCCCTCTATTTGAGGGTGGTCAAATGCCTTTGATGCTACACCTAGGCAAGCGCGGATTCACAAATGGAAAGTTTAAATCAGTTTACTCAATTGTCAACATTGGACAGCTTGATTGCTTTGATGAGGGTACGGTGGTTACTGCCGAACTTTTAAAGCAAAAAGGAATCATTAGTAAGATCGAAAAAGATGGCCTAAAGGTTTTAGGCGATGGTAAAATTACCAAAGCATTAACCGTTAAGGCTGACAAATTTACCCAAACAGCGATCAAAAAGATTCAAAAGGCTGGCGGGACAGTTGAGGAGGCGTAATGTTTAAAACTTTAGTCAATGCTTTTAAGCAGAAAGACATTCGCAAGAAGTTGCTCATAATTTTGGGCATTATTCTTGTTTATAGAATAGGATGTTGGATACCTATTCCAGGGCTTGAGGCTGGTGCCTTTAGTTCTATCGCTGGAAATGAGACAGGGTTTTTAGATTTGCTAAGTAGTGTGTCTGGTGGCGCATTAGCCAATGGCTCACTACTCGCACTCGGTGTCGTGCCGTATATTTCCGCATCAATTATTATGCAGTTACTCACAGTTGCCATTCCCGCACTCGAGAGATTGAGTAAGAGCGGCGAGGATGGGCGCAAGAAAATTGCACTCTACACCCGTATTGCAGCCTTAGTTTTCTCGATTATGCAGGCTGTGGCAATCGTTGTCGCATTTTATGGCGATGGCGGTGATAACTGCGTGATTAATCTCGATGCATTCGGCGCTGGCACTCCCGTGTGGATTGTGCCTACTATAATATGTCTTATCTTGGTCGCTGGTGGTATGTTCACCCTATGGCTTGGTGAAAAGATTACCGACCAGGGTATAGGAAACGGCGTTTCACTTCTAATTTTTGTAGGTATCCTATCCAGTGCAGGTTCTGCACTTCTAAACGCATTCCAAGGCGTGTTCAGTTCAGATATTGACCAACTTTGGAACATTCTAATCTTTGTGGCAATCTTAATTGTAGTGTTTGCACTTATGGTATTTATCGACTCTTCCGAGCGTAAAATCCCAGTGCAATATGCAAAGCAGGTTAAGGGTCGTAAAATGTATGGTGGACAGTCAACTATGATTCCTATCAAGGTTAATAGTAATGGCGTACTTCCAATCATTTTCGCAACCGCTTTGGTTACATTCCCTCAACTGCTTACACAAATGTTCTGGCCCGAGAGCGCATTCTACGCTTGGTGGTCAAACTGGTTGGGTACAGGTACTCCATTGTACTTTGTATTTAACGCAATATTCATATTCTTTTTCTCGTACTTTTATGCACAGATTAGCTTTAATCCCGAGGATGTCAGCCGCAACCTACAGCAAAACGGTGGATTCATTCCAGGTATCCGCGCTGGTAGACCTACGACCGATTATCTAAAGAAAATCAATAGCCGTATTACATTGTTCGGCGCAACTTACTTGGCAGTAATTTTCATTGTGCCTACACTAATTTTCTCATTAGTACAAGGTCCAAACACTACCTCTCTTATGACCGCGTTTAGTGTAACTGGTATGCTAATCGTAGTTAGCGTAGCATTAGAGTTTGACAAGCAGTTAGATGCGCAAATGCTAATGAAAAACTACCGCGGGTTCTTGAAGTAAAATTAAATGTCAATTAAAATACAAAAGCAGTCTAAAC
Organism: uncultured Christensenella sp.; assembly: GCA_949287685.1. Lineage (GTDB taxonomy): Bacteria > Bacillota > Clostridia > Christensenellales > UBA1242 > UBA7867. The sequence continues at coordinate 56,195 of CASEHF010000001.1, forward strand.
ATAAAATTGGGGGGAATTTATGAAATTAGTTGTTCTAGGACCTCCAGGAAGTGGAAAGGGACAGAATACAGGAAAAATTGCAAATAGATACCACTTAAAGCACATCGTGGTAGGCGACATTGTAAAAGCCGAAATCCGCAACAAAACTGAGGTCGGCAAGATAATGTACGAATATACGAGTGTGGGTAGATTTGTGCCAAGTGATATCGTTATGCAAGTGCTAAATTCACAATTGGCGGACATTAGCGGTTACGCAGGTTACATTATCGATACGGCGCCTATAAATATGGACCAGTACGAGAAAATGAATACTGATGATATTGATGCCGCAATCTCACTCGAGGTTGAGGATAAAAATATCTTGCGTACCCGTACCCTTAACCGTTTAATTTGCCCAAATTGTCGTAGTGTCACGAGCGTGTTTGAGTCGCCAGACAATATTTGTCGAGTTTGTGGCTCCAAACTTGAGCACCGATATGATGACAATTTGGAAACAGTCAATTTCCGCCTCGCTCAGTACGAGCGTGAAACCGTGCCCGTAATAAATGCTTTTGAGGCGCTCGGAAAACTTATCCGAATCGACTCATCAGGCACAAAAGAGCAGGTTTTTGACCAAATTTGTAAAAAAATTGATGACTTTTTTGCTAAAAAGCCTTTAAAGTAATTAAAAGGTATGGTATAATTACTCTATGAGAGAAATTAAAACGCTGACAAATCATCAAATCGAATTAATGCGACAAAGTGGTGAAGTTATGAAGGCTATCTTTGTAGGGCTTCGTGACTTTATCAAGGCGGGAATCTCAACTAAAGATATCGATGCTTGGGTATATGACTTTATCATATCCCACAGGTGCAAACCCTCGTGTCTAGGTTATATGGGCTATCCCGCATCGGCTTGCCTCGAGGTAAACGATGTAGTGGTCCATGGTATACCTAGCGGGAATGTAATTATCGAGGAGGGCGACATCGTGGGTGTCGATATCTGCGTGAACTACAAGGGTATTCACACGGATGCTTGCCGTACTTACGCGGTGGGCAAAATCAGTCCCGAGGCGCAGCGCCTCATCGATGTTACAAAGGAATCATTCTTTGCGGCATTAAAAAACCTCAAGGCTGGTAGCACGACTGGCGACATTGGCGAGGCAGTGCAAAATTATGTCGAAAGCCGTGGATACAGTATCGTTCGCGAACTACAAGGCCATGGCATCGGCACTACCATTCACGAGGAGCCAGGTATTCCAAACTTTGGAAAGGCTGGTACTGGCACGAAGCTAAAGGAAAATATGGCTATTTGTATCGAGCCTATGGTCAATATGGGGTCTCGGCATGTTGTCTTTGAAAAAGATGGGTGGACATGTAGGACCCGTGATGGCAAGTGGTCGGCTCATTATGAGAACACTATTCTTATTAAAAAAGATGGGGTTGAAATCCTCACATTAGAGGATGATGATGAGTATGCAAAACACCCCCTTTAGCCTAGGGCAAATTGTCCTATCCACCCAGGGGCATGACAAGGGCAGTCGGTATGTTGTGGTTAAAATAAATGGCGAGAGAATTTCTGTTGCTGATGGCGAGTTGAAATCTATCAAATCACCGAAGCAGAAAAATCGCCGCCATTTGCTTGGCACAAAGTTTATCGATGCCGAAATAAGTAGCAAGCTAAAAGATGGACTAGAAGTTAATGACCAAATGATATATCACACTTTACTTAAATTCAAAAAGTCGAATAAGGAGTAAGTAGTATGGCTAATGATGATTCAATCAAGGCAGAAGGAATTGTTATTGAGGCACTTCCGGGTGCGAACTTCAAGGTACAATTACCCAACGGCTACATCGTAAACGCTTACATGGCGGGAAAGGTATACAAGTCTCGCACCCGCGTGCTAGTAGGCGACCGCGTTACAGTCGTGCTGTCGCCATACGACCTATCTCACGGGCGAATTGTATGGCGTACCGATGTGCGCAAATCGTCTGCCAATCCGTCTAACGACGAAAACTAACATAAACAAGGAGAAAACAAAATGAAAGTAAGACCATCTGTTAAACCTATGTGCGACAAGTGTAAAGTAATTCGTCGTGAAGGCAAGGTTATGGTAATTTGTAAAAACAAGAAACACAAGCAAGTGCAAGGTTAATGCTTGCTTTACTTTGAAAACTATCGAGGTAGCCTCCGCGGCAAATCGGGCGCCTCGTGATTATAAAACTCAAACTAATTTTTGGAGGAATTTCGAATGGCTCGTATAGCTGGTGTTGACTTACCGAAGGAAAAGAGAGTAGAAATAGGTCTAACCTATATTTACGGTATCGGCAAGGTAAAGTCAAATGAAATCTTAAAGAATGTGGGTATCAACCCCGACACGCGCGTAAAAGACCTCACCGAGCAGGAAGTCGCAAAAATCCGTGACTACATTGACAAGAGTGGCTTGCTCGTAGAGGGTGATTTGCGCCGTGAGACAAACTTGAATATCAAGCGTTTGATGGAAATCGGTTGCAACCGTGGTATCCGTCACCGCCGTAATTTACCCGTACACGGTCAGCGTACAAAGACCAATGCGCGTACACGCAAAGGCCCTCGCAAGACAGTATCTCGTGGTAAGGCCAAAGTAGGCAAAAAAGGTTAATAAATAAGGAGTAGTTCTATATTATGGAAAAACCAACAAGAAAAAAGAGAGCGACTAAAAACTTAGGCACTGGTGCCGTACACATTAAGTCATCATTTAACAACAACCTAGTTACGATTACTGACCAGGCTGGTAATGTAGTGGCATGGTGCAGTAGTGGTGCGCTAAAGTTCCGCGGTGGTCGTAAAGACACCCCATATGCAGCCCAACTAGTTGCTGAGACTGCTGGGAAAAAGGCTAAGGATATGGGTATAAATCAAGTCGCAGTTTATGTAAAGGGTGCAGGTGCTGGTCGTGAGGCTGCAATTCGCGCACTCGCAAATGTGGGGTTGGAGGTTACATCGATTAAGGATGTATCAGGTATTCCATTCAATGGCTGCCGCCCTTCAAAACCTCGTAGAATTTAATTTTTAAAAGTAAGGAGTAAAAACAATGGCTAAATATACAGGTGCCAGCTGCAAGTTGTGCAGGCGCGAAGGTTGCAAGTTGTTCCTAAAGGGTGACCGTTGTGTTACTGGTAAGTGTGCGCTTGACCGCAGACCTACCGTTCCAGGTCAGCATGGCGAGGAATCTCTGCGCAAAAAGCCTACGGGCTACGGAATGCAGTTGCGTGAAAAACAAAAAGTTAAGCGTGCATATGGCTTGCTCGAGACCCAGTTTAAGAAGTATTATCTCGAGGCAAAGCGCCAAAAGGGTGCTACTGGTGAGGTTATGCTCTCGTTGCTCGAGCGCAGACTTGACAATGTCGTTTATCGCCTCGGTTTCGGCGTGTCTCGTACTCAGTGCCGCCAGATTGTAAATCACAGACACATTACCGTTAATGGTAAGATTGTAAACCTTCCTTCGTACCAAGTTAAAGTTGGTGATGTTATCGCTGTAAAGCAGTCTAGCTTGGATTCACCTTTGTTTAAGGAGTTAAAGGGTAGTAAAATCATCGCTCCTAAGTGGTTGGAGGTTGACTCAAACACCCTGACTGGAAAGGTTATTGCAAACCCTGCTCGCGATGATATCGACTTAAATATCAGTGAACACTTAATCATTGAGTTGTATTCAAGATAATAAGGGAGGGAATTATTATATGATGCAAATTGACAAGCCGACTATACAGTATGAGGAGTCTCACCGCGGCGCGGTAGCAAACTTTACTGTCGAGCCACTAGAGCGTGGCTTTGGTACGACTTTGGGTAACGCTATGCGTAGGGTGCTACTAGGTAGCCTACCGGGTGTTGCTCCAGTCGCTATCCGTATTCAAGGCGTGCAACACGAGTTTAGTGCAGTCCCAGGGGTGGACCTCGATGTCGCTGATATCGTGCTGAATATCAAGTCTTTGATTATCCGCACTACGAATACAGAGCCCGACTTTACCGCGACTCTCAACATTCGCGTAAAAGGTCCATGCACCGTTACTGGTGGCGATATTATCACCCCAGAGAGCGTGGATGTCGTAAACACGGATATGGAAATTTGTCGCGTGGCTGCTGGTGCTACTCTCGATATGGAGATTATTGTAGCAAAAGGCAGAGGCTATGTGTTGGCAAAGGATAACAAGAATTATTGCGAGTCAATCGGTTTTATCGCCGTAGACAGTATTTTTTCGCCAGTAAAATCGGTCGAGTACCATGTAGAAAGTGCCCGCGTGGGTCAAAACATTAATTTTGACAAACTCACTATGGAAATCACTACTAATGGTGCTATCACAGCAAAAGAAGTGACCAGTATGGCGGCGCGCCTATTGAATGAGCATCTCGATTTGTTTATAGATTTGATTGAGAATATGAAGGGGCAGAACTTCCTCATAGCGAAGGAGGAGGATGACCAAAAGCGCATTCTCGACCTATCAATTGCAGACCTAGACCTCAGCGTGCGCAGTACAAACTGCTTAAAGCGCGCTAGCATTAACACAGTCGGCGACCTCACAAACAAAACGCACAAGGAATTGGCAAAAGTGCGCAACTTGGGAAACAAGTCCCTAGAGGAAATTATTCACAAGATTGAGCAAGTTGGCCTCAGCCTTAAAAACGATGATGAATAAGTATAAGGAGTAACTATAATGGCAGGAAACCTAAAATTGAGCAAGCGCCCTTCGATTCGCGATGGACTCATCCGCAATCAAGTGACCACTCTACTATGGACTGGTAAGGTTGAGACCACACTAGCGCGTGCCAAAGCCGTTAGTCGTGTAGCAGAGAAGTTGTTAACCAAGGCTATCAATACATACACCGACACTGTCAAAGTGGAAAAGGATGTAATCGTTGATGGCGTAACTACCAAAAAGCAAGTTATGAACGATGGCCCCAAGAAACTCGCTGCTCGCCGTGCAATAATGGCTAATGTGTACGATATTCAAGAGCAACGCGCGCCAAAAGAGTCAAAGGCAGATTACATTGCTCGTACAAAGGATATCAAGCACCCCTTGATTGAGAAAATCTTTAATGTGTATGCTCCAAAGTATGCACAGCGCAAGGAAGAATTGGGTCAGGGCGGTGGCTACACTCGCATTGTGAAGTGTGGACCTCGCCGTGGCGATGCCGCTGAAAAGGTAATTATTTCTCTAGTTGACTAATTGTAGTCGCGTGATAAGGAGTGCTATGCTGCCCATTTTGTATGGGTGGTAGGAGTATGCTTTAAATTGTAATTAGCGACTAAAACTAGATAAAATACTAAATTAACACTTGCAAATTTAAAAGTCCTCTTGAGACTGAGGTGAACCTTTTGAAGTTGTCTAACTTCGGGGGAGACTTCAATCCAAAGCGGGCTTTTTTGTTTTTTTCACCAAGCGAATTTTTAAACAAGAAAATTGCTACCTACTAGGCTAGCTTATTTATATAATCTAAAATGATTTAAAAAATTACGGTAGGTGCGAAAGAATATTAATAAATAATTAGTCATCCTGAGCGCTCCCCGCGCAAGCCTTCAGACGAAGGATTTATTCCGCTTAAAAATTCTTGGGCTATAACTTAAAAAATAAGAGGCAGAGGGGCTGGCGCGAGAGTATGCGTTTCTAATTGAAGTACTCATTCACGCGCCAGACTTCCCGCGAGCGGGAAGGCATCCTGAGTGTCGACCCGAAAAGTGTGGTTAGTTGTGCATTCCGCTATAATTAAAGTATTGTCATCCTGAGCGCTCCCCGCGTAAGCCCTTTGATGAAGAATCTATTCCTCTAAAAAATCTCGGGATACAACTTTGAATAATAAGAGGCAGAGGGGCTGGCGCGAGAGTATGCGTTTCTAATTGAAGTACTCACTTACGCGCCAGACTTCCCGCAAGCGGGAAGGCATCCTGAGCGCTCCCCGCGCAAGCCCCTTGTAACTCAGCGTAAAGTGAAAGGCACCATTAGGAACACCTAGTAATACGCTGCCCGAAGGATCTATTCCGCTTAATTACTTTTATTGAGCTGAGCACTCTCCGCGCCGAATAATCTATTCTTCTTAAAACTTTGATCTTTAAAAGCAAATAATCGTAAAAATTGCGAATTATTTAGGTAAAAATTGGAAATTTTTGTAAAAAACTTACATAAATATTATGAAAATAAAAAAATTTTAAAAAATATTTTCTATTTTCAATTTAAAAAGTTGACTTTTATTGTCGATTTTTAGATAATTATTGCGTATAAATATCGAAAATTGCAATATTTTTTTACAAAATGTAGTTATTTTTAGATAAAATGACCACACTATTAGTGCTTTTAAGTAATAAAATTCGTTTGGCTCAAATGAACTTATTTCGTTTAATAAGATGCTTCTTTGTATTCAAATCTACTTTATTTACTTTTTGACTATTTAAATATATTGCATTACAAAAATAGTCCCACGAGCTAGATGACTAAAGATTAAAAAATTGAATTGCTTTATAAATTTATTTTTTCGTTAATTTAGGAGGGAAATATGCAAAAATTGGGTAAAAAGTCGGTAATTTCGATAGTTTTAGCCTCTATTTTTACAGTCGCTACTATTCTCACTTGTTGTCTATTATTCATTCCCACCAGTCCCGTCAGCCTCAACCCCGATACCGCTCCCGACTCCACAATCACCACCAGCGGACTAAATTACTCCTACGATGACTCTAAGACTGACACCTCAATAGCACAAATTGTCGATGACTCTGGTAATGTTACTGGTGAATATGTTTTTGAAGTTACATATTCTACCAAATATATTGAAGGTGTACTAGGTGGTTGGACTTCATATAGTACCGGAATTTTATCATCTGAGCGTGGTTATTTTTTTAATATACAATTAAAGATAGGTTTGAATTACCCAACGACCAATAATATTGTTTGTAACTATATATATAATAATGAAGATTCATACCATCATAATGGTTCATGGACTTTTAGTTACAATACAAAAGTTAATGCATATTTCGTACAATTGGAAAGTGGCAGTCCTTATAGAAGGGTTAGAATCATTCTACCCCAAATTCATCCTACAACCACGCTTACATTTTACGCAAATAATGGTACTGAAGCAACAGAACAAACCGTGACTTGCGGTAATCAAATCGGTAGCGCAATGCCAGCAAACCCAACACGCGATGGTTACACCTTTATGGGGTGGTTCGTGGATGGCGAGCAAATTATTAGCAATACATATTATATGTGGGACTCTCCAAAAACCGCCTTCGCTCAGTGGGAGCGTAACACTGTGGCATCAAGTAACTACACGCTGTCTAGTTCGGTAAATAATTCGAGTTACGGCACCATAATCGGGGCAAGTGCTTCGTACCCAGCAAATACAATGGTGGCAGTTAGTGCTGTGCCTACCGCTGATTACGAGTTTAGTTATTGGACCATAAACAATTCCTACATTTCGACTGCTAACCCGCTTCAGTTCAGTATATCAGCCAATACCACCATACAGGCAGTTTTCGAGCCTAATTCGCTTTCAAATTTTACTGTAAATTTTTCGGGCGGAGGGGGTACTTACACGGTAGAGCAAACGGACAATAACTACGCCCTAATTACAATTACGCCCGAGTCAGGGCAGTACATCGACTCAATTAGTTTCGACAATGGACTTTCCACAAAAATTGAGTACTACAACGGTGCTATTGTAAACTGCGGCTCAAATGTCTTGTACGCAACCTATCTAACTAATAACAACGACAACAAGAATGTACTAAAACTTTCTCTTTACTACATTTCAGGCAACAGCACAATTAATGTATTAACAACTACCAATCCTCCGACACTTGAGGAAAACACTGGCGGCGGAGTGAATATTGATGGCATTGCTCTTAAATCTACTGAGGGCGGTGAGGCGCGCGTAGTAGGTAGTGGCGAGAGTACCGTGCTAGTGGCCGTAAACTACGCGGGCTACCAGTTTTTGTACTGGGAAGGCTCCAAAAGTGGCGAGATTTCTAGCGATATGAGTTATGCAATTAATGAGGAGGACTACGCAGGCGAAATAATTACCGCCGTATTTGCTCCCACCAATTCAAATGGGCTTAACTTTGACACTGACTCTAATTCCGATGACTTTTAATATACTAAAAAGGGCTGAGCCCCTTTTCTTTTTTCTCTAAAATTTGTTTATTTTTGACATAAAAAGCGTTAAATCTACAAAAAATAATTTAACCTAAAATTAGAGTTGGAGGCAATGAAAACGCACAAAAAAGCGAAATTTTTGCTAAAAATCAATGCTTGTGGATGGATTTTGTGAGTTTTTTGGAAATAGATGTGTTAAACGAATTTATCGAGGTAATTTTGTATTAAAAAAGTATCAATGTTTTGCGATAGTATACTAATTTGCTTGCTAAAACTAGTTAAATTTTATATAATTGATTATATGCAGAAATTGTTTTTTCTTGTAAAGTAAACTTGAATTTTGTAATAAATTTTTAGACAATTTTAAAAATAGGGGGATAATATGTCTAAAACAGCAAAAATCGTGATTTCCGTGGTTGTGATAGTCGTGTTAATTGGCTTGATACTCGGACTCATTTTTATATTTCAGGAACCTCCGCGAAAGAATAATTCGCTCACTTCTAGGCTTGATGCGCCTACAAATGTGCGCGTTGACCTCGAAAATCGGGTACTGACATTCGACCCTGTCGAGAATGCTGAAAATTACCAGATTTATGTAAACGGCGGGCAAAATGTATTTAGTAGCACAGCAACGCAAGTCGATATCTCTCGGTATATTAGCGACTACGGAATTTACTCTTTCCAGGTTCGCGCGCTACATTCGACCCCTGATTACAATTCGTACTTGAGCGATACGGCTTTTGTAGAATACTCCACCACGCTATTAGCGCCTGCTAGTTTGTCTCTCGATAGTAACGATGTGCTATACTGGGGTGCAGTCCCGAATGCTGTTAGTTATAACATTATTATCGCTTCGGAATTTGATGCAGAGGGCGACCCAATACCTTTGACTGGCGAGCCGTTGAAATCAGACACAAACAATTTCGATTTTTCAACAATTTTAAATCAATACCCCTATAGTGAACTTAACTTTATTGCATTCTATGTCCAGGCGACTTCGGTTGATTTGATTACTGGCGAGGGGAATGCGTACATTCACGCGAGTGAGTATAGTGAACCAACTAACTACTTTAGGTCAACCACAATTCGTGCCCCCGTAATTTCACTTGAGCCAAACGCTAGTAACTTTAGCCAAGGCACTCCAAAGAGCCTCGTATGGGAAATCGACTCCGCAGTTAGCGAGTACGAGGTCTATGTGGATGGAATGATTGCTACTTATGTCTCTACCGAAGGGCTCGCTACGAACACTCAGTACTCGCTAGACCTTAATACCATTACTATTAGCGGTGTGCCAGTAACGGACACTTTGGGTACTCATAGCATCTATATTCGCGCAATTCCAAAGACAAATCCTAACTATGTCATTGCTAGTCAAGATAGCGAGACACTCAGTTATACCGTGACTCATACGCTTTCGACCCCCGATGCTAGCACGGTAGAGATTTATAAAGAGGGGAATAACTTAGTTATTCGCTGGGATGCTGTTAGTGATACGAACCCATACGATGTAAACACCCCGTATCTTGCTACATCGTATAACTTAATTTTGTTAGCAAATGCAAATATCGAGAGTGAGGATTACTTCGACTTCAAGACTGTTACGCAGTTAGTCACTCCTATGTTTACAATTTCGCTCGATGAATTGGTCGATGTTGGCAGTTCATTCTGTGTGCGCATTCAGGCGGTCCGTGAGGGGAATCAATACATCCACAATAGTGATTATAGCGACCTTTCTGCTCCTTATAACGCAGTTAGTCAAATGCAGACTCCTACAGATGTGCGCGTAATCGATGCAAATGGTGTGACATCGCTAGCGTGGCGCGAAGTGAGTGGTGCGCAGGCTGGGTATCTCGTGCGTGTATATGAGGCTGTGATGTTAGGGGATACGCTACAGTTGGGTAGCGCTGTGTTTACTCAGACAGTAACTTCTACAAACCTACAAATATCTGACTATATGAGTGATAGGAATTTGGGGCCAGGACTATACGCGGCCACAGTCACTACTCGTGGTTATTCGGTGTACTTTACTGATTCCGCTCCTTCAGAACCTGTTAGTTTTGAATATAAAGTTCGCCTAGACACTCCAGTTATTATAAGTATCGATAGGACTGAGACTGATATAGCAAATAAGTTTAATTTTGCTATGAATTTTAGTTATGTAGAAGGGGCACAGTACTATAATATTCAAGTCGATGGAAACGATGCAGGTGTCATCACACAGCCCGCTACTCGCCCCGAAAGTGGTGTGATTACGGATACTCAGTTTGTAGCAAACTATATAAACGGGTTTAGTACTCCTGGTCAGTATCGCGTGACTGTGCAGGCGATTGTACGCGATAACTTGGGAGATATTAACTATATAAACAGTATACCATCGGCAGCATATTCGGTCGTTAACTCGTATCGCCACGGGACACCGACAGGCTTGCGTTTTGAGCAAACTGGGAATGCAGTGTCAATCACATGGGACCCTGTTACTACAG
>CASEHF010000002.1 GCA_949287685.1 uncultured Christensenella sp.
TGCTTTTTTCTAAATAGTTTGCTTTTACTAAACTGTTGGTTCCTCTGGCTCTAATGTAGGTTCTGTAGTGATTTCTCTAAAAATTGCCGTAATTGTCTCGCCCTCGAGGTCGGTCTTTGATATTGTCAAAGTAACATTAGTCTCAATAGGCTCACCCAGAGCATTTTACCACTCTACAAACTCGTAGTTTTCGCTAGCGGTGGCAACTGCGGTAACCGTGTCACCCTCATCATTTGTAATCTCGACACTACCACCAAGCCCCGCTGAAATTGGATAAGTCACTTCAGGTTCTGGTGCTGTATAAATCACACTTAGCACTGCGGACTCAGACTCTTTATAAATCTCGGTCTCGTTGTATTTAACATACACATTAACTAATCCGCTACCATCAAATGTATAAGTATTTACACTCGACCACTCGCCTTCGTTAAAGCGGAAACTTACATCCTCGCTCTCAAAGCCAATAACTGTCAGCACATTGTCAGCGATAGAAATATTATTTTCTTGTGTCAACTCGGGGGCGGCACGAGTGAGTTTTTCCATAGTGAACACAATTACATTAGACACGCTTTCAGCATAGGTATCGGTTTCGTTAAACTTAACTACTACTTTGTACTCAAGCCCAAGCGCCAAGCCCTCAAACACGGGCTCTATTTGCCAACTATCGCCGCCGTTTATACTATAACTTGCGTTTTCAAATGTCTTTATAACTAGACTCTGTCCATCTTGAGTCACATCCTCCTCCGCTAATACGGGCGCGGCTTGACTAAGTTTTGCCATTGTAAACTCGATTTGAGCCTCGGCACTGTCAAGGTAAATCTCGTTGCCTAAAAATTTTACATATAGGGTGTAACTCTGACCCAAGGTTAAACCTGTAAACTGGTTACTCTCCTGCCACTCGCCCTCACCGAGTTTATACTGTACAGTAGTAGCATTACCCTCAAAGCCCGTAATAGTTATATCATACTCGTTTTGAACGATGTTCTCTAAAGTGAGCACGGGAGCGGCTTGGGTAAGTTTATTCATTTTAAAGGTAACAGGTGTCGATGCTGGACTCTCGAGATAGGTAGCATTTTCTACATATTTCACAACTACTGAATATTCAGCATCCAATGCAAGTCCAATAAAAGTGCTACTCTCACTCCAATTTGCTCCACCATCGATACTGTACGCTACCTCGCCAGCCTCAAAACCGCTAATGGTCAAATTTTGTCCATTTTGTGTAATACTCTCTAGTGTCAATATAGGTGCCTCACGCTCGAGTTTTGCCATAGAGAACTCGATAACATTAGACATACTACTTGCGTACTGGGTCTCATTTTCGTTAAACATTACAGCAATTTTATAGGTTGCACCAATGGTTAAATCGGTAAACACATTGTTACTTAACCAAGTTTCGCCGCCATTTATACTATAACTTGCGTTCTCAAACGGAGTGATAGTTAGACTAAAGCCATCTTGCGAAATCATACTAGCATCAAGCACAGGAGCATCCTGGCTAGCCTTTACCACCTCATACTCAATGCTGCTAGCGGGACTCGCGTTGTAGTCGGCACTGCCCTTGTATCTAACATAGAATTTATAGGTTTGGTCATAATTTAGAGAGTCAAACACATTCGCATCGCGCCACAATGCACCATCGAGGCTATATTCAGCGTTTTCAAGCCCCGTTATCGTAACAGTCGTACCATTTTGCGAAATATTGTCTAGAGTTAGAGCAGGCGCTGCTTGAGAAATCTTTTGCATAGTAAAGGTGTAAATCATCGACACATTACTTGCATAATGGGTGTCAGTCTCTACTAATTTTACGCACACTTCGTACGACTGCCCAACTACTAAATCATCAAATACATTTTCATCGACATCACTCCACGAATCACCACCATCGATACTAAATACTGCACTACTATCCTCGAAGCCTACAATACGCAGTGAGTGGTCCTCCTGCACGAAGTTTGAAGCGGAAAGAACAGGAGTTAGTTGACTTAACTTATCAAAAGTACGGTAAACAATGTTTGACCAAGGCGACTCCTGCTGGCTAGCAGTCTCGGGATATTTAATACAAATTGCATAGGTTTTCCCAGGGGTAAGGTTGCTAAACACGCGCGAAGTCTGGCTAGTCTTACCTCCATCGCAACTATACAACAAGTTTATATTATCATATCCATTTACTACAATGTTTAATACGCTTTGGTTAATCGCCACCCTATCACTATCCAAGAAAGGTGCATCTTGCTCCATTTTATCAATTGTCACATTGTATGGGCGACTAATCGCACTAGCGGCAGTGTCCGCTGTCTCTAATATACGCACGCGGAAACTATAGGTCTGCCCCGGCGAAAGGTTTGAAAACACATTATTATCGCTCCAAGTCACACCATTATCAGCACTGTACTGAGCGTTACTAAAGCCTATAATCTCGACCTTATTTCCGCTCACGATTACATTACTACTCAAAATCACAGGGGTCGCTGCGGGAGTTTTAACAACTTGTATCTCGACAACTTGCGACACGGGCGACTCTAAATATTCCCTAGTGCGCGGGTATTTTACGCAAATACCGTAAGTACTATCATAGGTCAAATCTACAAAAATATTTTCCTCTTGCCAAGTAGCACCTCTATCTTTACTATAAAGGGCATCCTCAAAGCCATTTACGGTAATAGTGCGGTCAACTACCACAATATTACTGCGTGTCAAATCTGGGGCTGCACGCTCCTGCTCGCCACAAGCACACAAAAACAGCGCACAAAAGGCAATTAGCAGGGCTGGTAAAAATACCGAAATTCGTTTACTAATCATACTCTCTCCTATTTTTTATTTTAACTAAATTATATAAAATACTTTCGATAAAAGTCAACTAAAAGCGCAACTTAATTCAAAAATTCGACACCAAATTTTTCCGTTGGTTTGCTTTGATTTTCCGCAAAAATTAAAGATGAATAGATGCGGTGCGGAGAGCGCAGTGCGAAGGCGCACTCCCGATATAATGTAAATAAGGGTATTCGCTTTGTATGATGTTTGTGATTTGTTTGGAGTGTTTTAAGCGGAATAGATCCTTCGGCGCGGAGAGCGCGCAGCTCAATAAAAGTAATTAAGCGGAATAGATCCTTCGTCTAAAGGCTTGCGCGGGGAGCGCTCAGGATGACCCTAAAATATAGCGGTTCGCCTAGGCACCTCACTTTTTCCACCTATACTGTATATTAGGTGTACTTGTTCACTACCTAGTACTTTTATATTGGGAGTGCGGCTTCGCACCGCCTTCGCACCGTGGGTCGAGGCTCAGATAGAAGCGGCACTTTCTAATAAAATTATTTAACACAAATTATTGTGTTTAAAAATTTCATAAAAATACGGTATAAAAAGAAAAATCTGCAGCAGTTAATTTATTTGCTACAGATTTTTGTTTTACTCTTTTTTCTCCTCGCCGCAGTCGCAACCGCAGTTGTCCTCGGGGGTGCAATCACATTCCTCCCCGCAAGTGCACTTTGAATCACCGCAGCCACAACCACAAGGCTCAGCCTCGAGACTGTTTAACTCTTTTAGCACATCCTCGACATCAATACCATGCACTTCGCACGCCTCCTCGAGCACCTCTGCCTGACTAACAGGACAACCACAGCAATGCATACCAAAGCCCTCTAAAATAGCGCGAGCATCGGGATTAGCAGCCAAAATCTCGCCCATAGTCATATCTTTATTAAATTTCATAATTTTCTCTCCTTTTGAAAATGGAATGTTATTATTTTACCCAATTTTATTCCAAAATGCAACCACAATCACAAATTTGGTCGTTTTTATCGTGAATTTTTCCACAATTTGGGCACTTTTTCTCATTTTCCCCCAATTTTTCCTCGGGTTCTTTGTTAATTTTCGGGGTCTTAATTTCAGTATCTAGGGCGATTGGCTGGCGCGGTTCCTTATGCTTTTTCTTGAGTCGAATCTGCTTTTGCAACAACTCGGCATCGCTAAGTTTCGTAAAATCTATAGGCTCGAGTTCATCCTCTATTGCCTGCACTTTGGGCTCGGGCTCTAAGCGAGTTAAGTCTAGCGAATTTTTTGGAGCTTTTGTCTCTTTTTCTGCTTTTCCACCAGATACATCAATCGTGACAGGCTCTTTCACATCCTCAAAATCGATGTTTTTCACAATCGCTTCAGCATCGATTTCCGCCTTGTCCTCCTTTTGAGCATCGCGCTTTTCCTGCTCCAAAAGCGCCGCGACTGCCCTACCGAAGTCGACCTTTTCAACCACAAAATCACTAATTTTTATACCGTATTTTTCGAGATTTTTAGTGACACTCGGAGCAATGATTTCAGCAACACGCGCCTTGTCATTTAGTACCTCGGGGTTATTTTCTCTGCTCCACTCCAATGCCGAAGTCGCAAACTCGCAAATATACTCATTTAGTCGCTCCTGTGCCTTACCAGTGCCTATTTTCGCCCATTCGAGCAAAAACAAGCGCACAGTGTCCCCAGCTGATGTAGACTCATAGGTACATACCCCGCTGAGGGCAATTGGGTATCTACCGAACTTTTTGTTGCCCTTTATGATATTCCCTGTCATCCACGGCTGGTCTGTTTGCGGTCGCATATTCACAAAATACAAATCACATTTAAAGGAGTTTTTAAACACGACCTCTTGTTTGCCCTTTTTCTTGACCACGCGGCTTTTATCTAACTTTAGCGCGCGTGTGGTCTTTGGTATCATCGGTAAAGTCAATTCATACTCGCCCGCCGAAAACACATCGGTGGGCTTATCCTTAACCACAATTACTGCGCACCAGCCCTCATTTACAATTAGTTTTTCACCAAGTTTTACTTCGATTAATGAAGATGTCATCGGCTGAATAAACCCCGTACTAGACTGCTCGGGCAGTTGCAACACAGTGTCTTTTTTCTTTTTCAACGCACTAAATAACCCCATATTGTCTCCTTTTATATATCTTTTCGCCAATTTTTAGCAAATTGAGAGTTTATTTTTACTCAAGTTTCTAAGTGGCTCTGCATAGATTAAATTATAAAACATTTGCGATAAAAAATCAAACTACCAGCGATATAAAATTAAAAAAGGGGTAAAAATGCAAAATTTTACACAAATCGTGGGCGCAAAAGTCATTTGCGCATACAATGCCGAGTTTGTTGGCACAGTACTGAACATTCAAATGGATAAATCGTATACCAAGGCTAAAAACTTAATCATCTCAGGAGTAGATGATGAATCAATGTACCTACTCCCCATAAATCGCGTGCTAAGTATTGGCGAAATAGTAGTCATCCGCAACCGCTCTAGTTTGAGCGTAGTAGCAGACAGTCTACCTAGTAGCCTAATCAACACCATAGCAGTCACCATTACGGGTATCGATGCGGGCAGAATAACTGAAATCGAATTTGATAATAAATTTTTAATTTCTAAAATTCAATGCGAAAAAATGACATTTGCTAGCAAACAACTCATAAATTCGAGCAACGGACTATCTCTATTTAACGACACCGAGAAAAAATACAAAAATTCCACTTTCGCGCCGCGTACTCGCCCAATTAATACCGAGAGTGAAATCACGGTCGAGGCACTCGAATCTACTGCACCCACTCCTCTAAGCAGCGTGGCGACCCCTAGGACAATTATCGCTAGACTCCCCAAAACTTTTCGTGAACCAAAATAGTACTATGCACACCATTTTGCGCAGAATTATACCTCTATATATGGGGTTTATCTAAAAAATGCATAATACTTTGAATTTAAAAAAAGCCATACTTTAGACAACCATTCCATTTCTCTTTGTGTAGTGGTAGGAGTTTAGTTTGTATGGCTTTTCTCAAACACTCCAAATGGAGTTCTGTTCTTTTTAGGTATTTTTCTTTTTCTTTTTACTCTTGCCCTTTACCTTTCGCTTGTGTTTTTTGTTTAACTTCTTTTGGTGGCGAAGGTATTTTTTATTGTCCTTTTTTTCCTTTTTCTCGTGCTTGTGGACAAGTTTTTCGGCTTTTATTTCGTGCTTTTCCTCTATTTTTGCTTCCTTTATTTCTTGCTTTATAATTGCGGCCTGCTGCTTCTTTTGGTCGCGCTTGATTTTTACTTTGATGTTAGTCTCGTTCTCCTTGCCTATGATTAACCGCTCGATATTTTTCCGATGTGCAAACCAAGTCAGCACGAATATCGCAAATGTGAGAATACTAATCGTTAGGTTAGGCTCTGGTAGCATTAAGTTCTGCGCTACTACCCCAACAGTCACGAGTATGAGTGAGGCAAGCGACACATACTTAACAAACCACACCAGCACAAAGCACACCACAAAAGTAATCAGCGTAACGACCGGTTGAGCGACAAGGAATACTCCCATAGTGGTAGAGATTCCTTTTCCGCCCTTAAATTTATTTATAACTGGGAAAATGTGACCAATTATCGCAGCGAGTCCGCACGAATACAGTCCTATTAAATTATCAGGATACCCGCCAATTCCACCAAACACAAAATACCCCGCTAGACTCACTGCAATTCCTTTCAGCGCATCAAGGAGTAGTGTCAAATACCCCATTTTTGCGCCCATTGTGCGGTACATATTCGTAGCACCTAGGTTACCAGAACCTCGCTTTGTTAGATCTACATTATGGGCTTTGGATAAAATCTTACCGAAATTGACATTACCGATAAAATAACTAACGATTATCATTATCGCTAACAGCCAATAGGTCATTTCATCCACCCCTTTTAATTAAATATAAATTATCTTTCAATTTTGAAAATATATGAGTTCATTGTGGAGTTATACTCACTAAATTAATCACACCAACAGCAGTCTACAATGTTATATTTTGTTGCTTTTCTTTTAATTTTTGCTCGATTAGCCCAGTTATCATAATTAAGTTTTCGTTGTTTACATAATACTCGACATCGGGCCCTGGAGTCGCGTAAACATACACGCCCTCGGGATTTGCAATGGTTTCTTGTTTAAATACATGAGTACGCTCATACCTACGCAAAGTACGAATAATACGGTTCCGTACGCGAATCAGTTGCTCTAAACTCTTATTTCTATAATCTGCCTCTAACATTTTTATAATCATAGACTACTCCCCCTGTTCTTTAGTGTCGGTATTTTTTAAATTTTCTTTACCATTTTCCTCTAAACTTTCTTTGTTGGCATTTTCTAAATTCTCTTTGTTGATATTTTGTCTTTTATCTGCTTTTTTGAAATTTTTTATACCCGTGTCTAAATTATCGGTATTATTCGGTTCTACCGCCGCCCCTTGCTCACAGTTAACCTCACTTTCTACAGCCCCGCCCTCGTTAGATTTTTTAGAAACCTTTTCGGTAATCTTTGCTAAAAGGTCGGTTTTGTTCTCTTTGCCTTGAATGAGTCTAGCAATATTCTGCCAGTGTGCCGCATACACCGCGACCCCTATCGCCACAATCAACAAAATCAGCACAGGGTCAGTAGCGGGCGCAAAGACAAACTCGGGCATAAACAGGCATTGCCAAACCACATTAATAAGTATAAACAAAAGCGACATCGGCGAAACATATTTCACAATGCACGCAAGCCCTACGCACACCACAAAGGCAATAAGTGCAATAACGGGTTGAGCGACCAAAAACACCCCACACGAGGTCGCTGCTGCTTTTCCCCCGTGAAAACGGTAATAAAGCGGGAAAATATGTCCAATCACTGCCGCAAACCCACACGCATACAAGCCTATGTAACTCTCCGCAATATTAGCGCCGCCTCCAAAGGCAAGGTAGCCGACCAGTGCTGGCACAATTCCCTTTATTAAGTCAAAAAGCAGCGTA
The DNA here is from genome assembly GCA_949287685.1 of uncultured Christensenella sp. Classification (GTDB taxonomy): domain Bacteria; phylum Bacillota; class Clostridia; order Christensenellales; family UBA1242; genus UBA7867. The sequence goes on from CASEHF010000002.1 coordinate 7,790, forward strand.
AGTAGTCCAAGTTTTGCTCCATAAGTGCGGAGCATATTTGTAGCCCCCGGGCTACCAGACCCCGTGGTCGTAATGTCGGTTTTCTCTTTGGCTGATAGAATTCGCCCAAAACTAATACTCCCCACTAGGTAACTAACCATAATTAGCCCTATTAACAAAACTACATCCATACTAATTTATCCTTAAACTTTTCTAATCTTTACAAAACAAAAGTATCTCTACTCCCTATTCTTTTTGCGCAGGAATAGTCTAATCGGCGTTCCCTCAAAGTTGCACGCGCGCCTCAAACAGTTCTCCAAATACCGCTGATAACTAAAATGCACGAGTTCGGGATTGTTTACAAAAATCGCAAACGATGGCGGACAAACGCCAGTTTGGGTAATGTAATTAATTTTTAGGCGCTTTCCGTTGTGTGAAGGTGGCTCCTGAGTACTCAAGGCATCCTGCAAAATCTCGTTTAGCAAGCCTGTCGTAATACGAGTAGAAGCGTTTTTGTACACATACTCCACGCGCTCCATAATGCGGTTTAATCTAGTCCCAGTGAGCGCTGACACATACTCGACTACAAAGTAATCCATAAACTTTAGGTTAGCGCGCAATAAATCTTTGTACCTGTTTACCGTACTGCTGTCCTTTTCGACAAGGTCCCACTTGTTATACAGTATCACACTGGGCTTTCCCTGCTCGTGGACATAGCCGAGTATTCTAACATCTTGCTCTGTAATCTCACCGCTCGCATCCAGTACATAAATAACTACATCGGCTCTACGAATGGCGGCCAAACTACGCATCACGCTAAAGCCCTCGACCGACTCATAATCAATTTTATTCTTTCTGCGAATTCCTGCGGTGTCTATTAGGTTGTAGTTTTTACCATTGTACTTAAAGGGGATATCTATAGCATCTCGAGTAGTACCAGCGACATCGCTAACGACTACACGCTCCTCTCCTAACAACCTATTTGTAATACTGCTTTTCCCAGCATTCGGTCTGCCAACAATCGCAATATTTAGCCTATCCTCTTTTGCTAAGGCATCGACTTTAGTCTTAAAAAGCGCTACAATTTTATCTAACACATCCCCGACCCCAGTCCCGTGGGTACAACTCATCATCATAGGCTCCCCTAGTCCTAGTTCGTAAAAAGGCATAGTGGCGGTCGTGTCATTGTTTTCAAGTTTGTTAACGGCTAGCACAATAGGTTTTTTACTCTTGCGCAAGATATCGGCGACATGCTTATCGCTATGAGTAATGCTATCTTTTCCATCGACTATCATAAGTACCACATCAGCAACATCTATGGCTAGTTGTGCCTGATATAAAATATATTGCTGCCACTCATCATCTCTACTAGGAGTTATTCCCCCAGTGTCAATTAAGGTAAACGCATACCCCGCCCAGTCTACATCAGCATACACGCGGTCTCGCGTAACCCCTGGGATATCCTCAACTATACTAATTCGCTTGCCTGCAACTCTGTTAAAAAAACTAGACTTGCCTACATTTGGGCGACCGACTACCGCGACAATAGGCTTGTTCATTTCGCACCTCTAAACTTTTTGTAAAAATTTTAGCATATTTTACAGCATTTTTCAACACTTTTTATATTTATTTTGCTTTAAAATCAATTTGACAACGATTACACGACTGACAACGCGATTTTGCTAGCGAAATAATGGCAATTTCCACACAAAAAACCACCAAAATTGCAGTTAGGATTAACCAACTCATAGTAGATACGCCCACCTCTGAAACGAGCAATCCTAGATAATAACTAGCCACCCCCACTAAATATGCTAATATAAATTGTAAAGTTAAATAAACAGTAGTTATTTTTCCACCAACCGAGCCCTTTAATTGGGCAATCGCACTAATACACGGCGAGTATAAGAGGCAAAATGTAAGAAAAGCCAACGCGCTAGCGGGGGTAAAATGTACGACACTCGCGCTATCCACAATACTCGCAGCAACACCCGCCCCCGCGACACCGTTTAGAATAGCAATACTAGACACCACCAACTCCTTTGCAATCAATCCAAAAATCAGCGCGCACACCGCCCCAACGCCCAGACCTAATGGACTAAACAAGGGAGCAAGCATTTTTATTATACTCTCTAAGATACTAACTTCATTTTCATGCATAATAAATTTTAGCGTAAAAGTGAAATTATCTAGCACCCAAATTATAATTGTACACCCTAGCACCACAAAAATAAGTTTACGCAAGAACTGCGAAGTATTCTGCCCAACTATTGAAAAAATTTTGCGGGCATTCGGCACTCGCAAAGGCGTAAACTCGACAATTTCCTCTTGTTTCTGCGTAGGATAAATTCGGTTTAACACTAGGGCAACAAGTAGCGCCACCACTACACCCAATAGATATAGCGAGAATATTACCAACGCATTGTTTACACCAAAGACCGCTCCACCGATTACACTAAAAACGGGAAGTTTTGCGCTACACGACATAAAGGGAATTAATATGGCGGTCTTTATGCGAGCGCGGTCGTTTCTAATTGTAGCGGTGGTAGGAATCGCTGTAGTACTACACCCAAATCCTAAAATCAAACCAAACACACTGCGCCCAGACAGCCCAACAGAACTAAACACGGGGTCGAGCAGCCAAGACAGCCTCGAAATGTAGCCACTTTGCTCGAGCATTTCTAGAAATAAAAGCAACAATAAAATTTGCGGCAGAAAACTAAACACACTCCCTACTCCGCTAATTACCGCGTTTTCAAAAAAGCCCACTACCACCGCGGGGGCGGATAGTGTTTCAAGTAAACTCAAAGACCACCCACCTAGTATTTCTACGACCGCGTACTCGGTAATTTCGCTTAAGTACCCGCCCAAAAAGCCAAAGGTTATATAAAACACGCCCAACATAATCACAAAAAACACGGGCAGGGCTAGATATTTATTTAAGATAATTTTATCTAATTTACTATATCCGTATGGCGTTTTTGCGGTAGATTTTATAACACTTGCGGTAATGCTATCGATAAAATCTTGCCTAGTATTTACCACATACTCGAGTCCACCCCGTAACTCGAGATTCCTACATCGCGGCAGAATATTCAGCGGCAACTTACACGACATTCCATCTAGCGCCCCTTCGCGGATTCTTAGGGCGTTGTATTTAAGATGATTTTTATCACAGTACGGTGTAAGTAAAAAAGATATTTTATCTAAACCGAATTTCTCCACATACTTAGGCACTTTTATAGAAAGCGGAGTAGATACTATATCTAAAAAAGCAGACTGTACGCCCCTTTTATTATGAGGTAGGAGAAATACTGGCACATTGAGCGCCCGACTTAGCGCTTTAGTGTCGACACCTACCCCACACCTACTACCCGCCTCAATAAAATTTAGAGCGACCACGCATTTTAGCCCAAGTTCGAGCAGTTCGCACACTAAACCTAAACCACGGTTTAAGTTGTTTATGTCGACAATGTTTACAAACAATGCATCGGGGTTGTTTAAAATCATTCGCGCTGTCACGCGCTCCTCGTTTGAAAACGGTACTAGACTGTATGTCCCTGGCAAATCAACTACGCTATACCTCTCGTTGTTTATGGTACATTCCTTAGTTGTAGCCGCAACAGTGACACCGTGCCAATTCCCTGTATGCACCTTGCTATTAGTCAACATATTAAAAACGGTCGATTTGCCTGCATTTGGGTTGCCTACTAGAAAAATTTTTTTCATTTTTCCACCACTATTTTTTCGGCAATCTCTTTATTTATTCCCAGCATTACCCCGCGGACAAAATAAATACCGCGCCCTTTGACTTTTATTGTAGTCCCAATCACCAACCCATATGAATAAACACGCCTCCGAAAATACAGCGGCGCATCAATAGACTTTATAGTCACTTCACCCGTTTTTACGCTACATAATTTCATACCTATATATATGTCTTGACAAAAATAAATATTTATCAAAACTAGGTATTGTCCTCAATTAATAAAGCCATAGGACTACCCTACCTAAAAGCCTCACTTTTAGTAGTGTCACATCCTACGGCCTTAACAAAGGGCTACTCGCCCTCATCGTTTTTATTTAATTCCTCTTCCTCAAAAAATTCTAGTCTTTTCTTTAAAATATCAAATATACGCAGTCTTTCCTCTTTGGTCAGTTCATTAAAATCCTCTACTCCGTATTTTTCGCAATTCTTATCCAATACGATACCACAAAACGGGTCAAAGAAATACGGATAAAGATTACACACATCGGGTTTTACATCGTATATGGCACATTTACCATTTGTAAATGCCTTACACGAGTTGTCTGGATTGAGCGCTATGTAACTTTTACCATCTCGGTGTTCAATAAAATCTTTGCCACCATATTCGACAATTCTATCTACTTCCTCTTGAGATAACAGCAGTTGACAAAATAAATCTGGTTTTGGATATTTAAAACTTTCCTTTAGACCTAAAAATTTGCTTCCGCAACACTTATTCTTACAATCTTTACATTTATTCATAATGACATCCTTTAATGATTAAAAGTCGCGGCAATACCACAACCTTTAGTATCTTATTTATGATAAAATTCTACCAAAAGTGTACAACATCTAGGGTAAAATACACTTATTAATTTTAAAATTAAATTATGTTAATTGCAATCACACTTTAAAAGCGCATAACCTTTCATTACCATAATTTTATTTTACTAATCTTTTTGATTTTTCTCAATATCTTTTTTAAAGTCGTTAAGCAAATCAATAAAATTAGACACATCTTTAAACTGGCGATAAACTGAGGCAAAGCGAATATACGCCACCTCATCAACTCCCTTAATCGCACTCATCACCAATTCCCCAATCTCGCTCGATTTAATTTCGGGCTCGAGGCGATTATTAACTTCTTTTTCAATTTCTGTCACCATTGTCTCAATTTGAGCAAAAGTAACGGGGCGCTTTTCACACGCCTTTATTATACCCTTTCTAATTTTTTCACGGTCAAAGGGCTGGCGATCACCGTTAGTTTTTACGACCAGCACAGGGATAGTTTCGTACTCCTCAAAGGTCGTAAAACGCCTACCGCAGTTCATACATTCACGCCTACGGCGCACGCTAGTCGAATCCTCATTAGTGCGCGAATCAATAACCTTACTCTCGGTACATCCACAGAATTTACATTTCATATTTTTCTCCAAAAAGTGTAATATAGTGATTAAAATTTGCTACTTACTTGCATTTTTTTTGCTATTTAATCACATTTTTTAATACATAAAGTTTATTTATTGCACGAGTACAAGCGATAAATTCGAGATTTTTCCCGAGAGGACTAGAGTATAATCCGCCATTATTTACCACGATTACGGTATTGAATTCCAAACCTTTTGAGAGTAGCACGGGCATAACCTGAATCTGCTCGAATGCCTCGGTGCGCGCGGAATCAATTAGACACACTTTGTCTGTTACATTCTTAATTTCCGCCACAATTTCTCGTGCTGATTCGACATCTCCAGTAATTACCCCAATTGTACCGCTTAAGGTAAGTTCACTCTCTAAAATTGATAAAATTTGGCTAGCCACCATTTTATTATCCCCTGCAATTTGCTTTTCAACAACGGGACTGTTATTTAGCATACGAAAGGCGTTGTGGCGTGGATTACCTATTATGCGCGAACTATATTCCACGATTTCCTCGCTGCTGCGGTATGTGTTATCAAGAGTGTAAACAACCCCTTCACCGAAATACGCGTGCAAATCAAGTATTCGATTTAAGTCACCAATCCCTAGCGGGTTTGTCTGCTGATATTTGTCGCCGAAAATACTAAATTGTGCCCGCGGGAAAAGATGCAGAATAAAATCTAGAAACAATGCAGGATACTCCTGCGCCTCATCAATGATTATGTGGCGAATATCCATTTTTACGACCATATTTTCGAGATTATACTTTAGTACGCACATCAATATAGCATCCTCTATTTTTACCACCTCTAAATTGGGCGCAGGCAGTTCTATACTCTCACAAAAATCGGTATAAATGCTCTCAATATTTGTCTTAGCGCCAAAACAATCGAGTACGCGCTTTAAGATTACCACAAGGGCTTGGTTATCGTGAGCGCGCTTTATCTTTTTGGCTATATATTTAGCAATTTCCCCTAACCTATTTAGATATGGCAGGTCGCAAAAATCGTGATTAAACAATCTATTTAAAAGTGCCGCGCTAAACGGCTCACCTTGCACACGAAAGCCCTTTGTAGCGGCGGTGTTATCCACCAAATTTTTAACAAATTCAGTGACTTTTTCCTTGATACTCAAATCCAACTTTTTATTGACAACTTCGCGCTCCGCCTCATTGAGCCCTAAGTATCTAGTCAAAAACATATCGCTTTCCTCAAAGTGTTTCGGTAATTTAAGTAATCGCCCAGCAAAGCGTGCTAATGTGGCGCTGCGAGTATTTTGCTCACCAAGTTCGGGTAGCACCCCTTCAATATGGGACATAAATGCTTCATTTAGCGTAAAAATCAAGAAATTTGCGGAATTTAAGTCCTTTATTCTATATAGAGCGTAGGCAATTCTGTGAAGCGCTACCGTAGTTTTACCCGAGCCGGCGTACCCTTGGACAATCACGAGGTCGTGCATTAAGTCGCGAATAATCGCATTCTGCTCGGACTGAATCGTACTAGCGATGTTATGCAGTCTATCCGTGCTAATATGCCCCAGCACTTTTTGGAGGTACTCATCATATAGATTTAAATCCTTATCGTACATATCAATAAGTTTGCCATTTTCAATCTCGTATTGGCGTTTTAGAGTGATTTCGCCTTGTACCACTCCCTCGGGCGAGCGAAAACTGGCTTTACCCAGTCCGCAGTCATAGAACAACTCACAAATGGGCGCGCGCCAGTCGTACACATAATAACGATTGTTTTTTTCAATTCCCATTAGACCAATGTAGAAGTCATCCACATCACGCCCTTCAAACCGAACTCTGCCAAAATACGGCTTTAGTCGGTTGCGTTTTAGTCGCTCGATTTTATCTATATTTTGGTTGCCAATGTCGACTAAGTTGTCTATGCGCTCGTTGATACTCACTCGCTCTTGCGGGTCGATATCTCCAAAAATCTGCGTACCATGGATATAGTACTCGCGGAGTTCTTTCACAAAATTTTTTGTCTCCTCGACATCGCCACCCAATCTATTAATCTCGCTATCGATAACCTCAATGGTCTCATTTAAATGAGCGACCTCTATGTTCCATTCTTTACTATCTTTCATAAGTTTTCCACCTTTTTGTTAAACATACCATATATTTATATATTTGTCAAACAAAGCAAGGCACAACAAAAAAACAAGGCTAATAACCTCGCTCAAATTTGATAAAAACACAAAAAATGCGTGATTTTTTATGAATTTTAAGCATTTTTAAATGTTTTTTAAGCCTATTTGTAACTTTTATAAGGCGTTTTTTAATATCTTTACTTTTGATAATATAGTATACCAATTGTGTTTGGACCGCAGTGTGTACCTACCGTGCACCCAGCCTCAGTCTCAATAATTTCATCGAACTTGTCCTTAATTTGCTCGCGAATACTATCCACCACCGCACTATCAACTGGCGTATGCGTAATAAAGCAGCGCTTTCTGTCGATGTCTGCATAGTTAGATAATATATAGTTTACATATTTTGTAACCACTTTGTCGAAGTTACCCATTAACTTGTTAGCAACTTTCATTTCGCCATCGCGTAAAACGATAATAGGTTTTATTTTTAAAATACTAGCACTGATTTTAGCAACACCAGAGCACCTACCACCCTTGTGCAAATATGTGAGTTTGTCAATTACGAAACTTGCCTGCACGCGGTCACGGCGAGCAATTACCTTTTCAAAAACCTCTTTAGCACTAAGTCCCGATTCTACCAAATCGTGAGCATATAGCATCTGCATCCCGACCCCAGTAGACAGAGACATCGAATCGACTACAAACACTTTGTCCTCAAACTCTTGCGCAGCAATGCACGAGTTTTGATACAAAACACTGAGTTTTGAGGAAATCGTAAAGTGAATTATAGCATCGTAACCACCATCACTTTTCAACTGTTCCTCAAAAAATTCAGTAGCCTCGGCAGGATTGTATGCCGAAGTGCGCGGCAAAACGGGGTTTTCCTTTAAAAATTTGTAAAACTCATCTTGCGAAATGTCGCGAGCATCGTTATATTCCTTTTCTCCTAGAAAAATGTGTACGGGCAAAATAGAAAAATTATATTTCTTTATCAAATCAGCACCGAGGTCACAACTCGAATCTGCAGTAATTTTTATTTTCATACTCACTCCTAACAATTTTATAGTTTCATTATACCGAAAAATCTAAAAAAAATCAAATAAATACTTAAAAAACTAAAAATAATACAAAAATGATTAAATTGTTTAATACAGGTAAGGTATTGGATTACTCATAAAACTATTAATTTGCTGGTCATCCTGAGTGTAGACCCGAAAAGTGTAGTTAGTTGTATATTCCGCTGTAATAAAAGTACTGTCATCCTGAGCCCTGCTTACAGCGCCTTTAGACAAAGGATCTATTCCTCTTAAAAATACTTAGGCTATAACTTAAAAAATAAGAGGATGGTACTGGGCTGGCGCGAGAGTATACTTTTTTCATTGTAGTAGTCATTTACGCGCCAGACTTCCCGCAAGCGGGAAGGCATCCTGAGCCTCGACCCGCAGCGCTTTTCGTAACTTAGCATAGAGTGAAAGGTACCATTAGGAACACCTAGCAATACGCTGCCCGAAGGATCTCAATCTCATCCGCTTAAACAGTCACCCAAACAGTATGAAGCGGAATAGATTCTTCGTCTCAGGCTCCGTAAGCAGGGCTCAGAATGACAGTAATTTTATTGGTTAAGCGAATAAATGACTATCCACTCTAAATCCAACTCGTGAAGTGTAGATAGTCGACCTCGCGCAAGCGCCTAAAACTAGGGGCATCCTGAGTGTCGACCCTCGAAGCCTTTAGTCGAAGGATCTATTCCGCCTAAAAATTCCAAACTAACTGTAGACAACATTAAGAGCGAATAGCCTTATTTAATATGTATATATTGCGTGTGCGGCTTCGCACCGCCTTCGCACTGCGCCCACGCACCGCATCTATTCCTCTTAAAACAACTCCAAACAACTCACAAGCAATCATTTAAAGTGGCAATATAGGACTATATTTGGGGTAATTGGTAAATTGTTTTTAGGTGGATATGTGGGACCATATTCGGTTAATTTTGGGGGATTTTGGCGGAATTTCGGGATTTTTGTAGGTTTTAGTCTGTTTTTTTATTAAATACATCTTTTCAAACTCCCCTGCTTTTTATATAATACTCCAAAAATGGGTGGTATTAATATTGTAAGAGGGATAACTATGAAAAACTCCACCCAACACTTTCAATCAAGTAATCAATTAGGTGCTCAATCAAACACTAACTTAAGCACCAACTCAAGCGCTCAACCAGACACTAACTTAAGCACTCAGCTTAGTGTTCTGCTAGATACCACACAAAGCAGCAAACTAAGCACTCAACTTAGCGCTCAACTAAACACTAACCTAGACACTCAATCAAATACTCCATTAAATACCCAACCAGACACTAACCCAACCGCTCAGCCAAGCACCCAACCACACACTTATTTTAACCCCTGTTATGTATCTCAAAAGTCTATAGATTCTGGAGCCTATACTCAAAGTATTAGTGCTAATACACTGCTAACTAAAGCACAAAATGCCAGCAAGGCACCTAGCATACTATATACTCGTAACACACGGGCTGGTATGCAAGTTGGGCATACTATTAGCAAAATAAAGCCCGTACTTATGTTGGGTTTTATGTTATTTGTATTGTTTTTGTTTGGGGGTGTTTTATTTTTATATAATCTAACATACAGCACTCAAGCATACACTAGCGCCCTTAATTTAAACGATACCACCCTAGCAAATATTTCTAGTACCAGCACGCAGGCAACTAACACTGTTCTATTAAACACCAGCACTGTACCCATTAGTACTGAAGCAGGTCTTATCTCTTTTGCTAATAGGGTTAATGCGGGCGAGGTTTCCCTATCCGCCACACTCGAGGCAGACATACATCTCTCCTCTCCTTGGGTAGGTATTGGAACTAACTCAAACCGTTATGCTGGCACTTTTAACGGTAACGGGCATAGCATAACTGGTTGTATGGAAACAGGCTCTAACTATAACGGACTTTTTGGTGTGTTAGACAGTACTGCAAGCATTCAAAACCTCGAGGTTATTAACGCTATTTCGGGTAACAACCAAGAATTAGGCACTCGTATAGGAGGGCTAGCGGGAACGGCGTTTGGTGGTACTATTTCAAACTGTTCGATAACTCTTGAGTTATCTGGAGACTTTTCGGATAAGTCTAGGTACTTTGGAGGGGTGGCTGGACAGAACCGCAGCAGTCTCGATACCCCGCTAACAATACAATCTAGTGCTGTATACATAAGTGGTGTATACTCCCTAGGTGGAGGGTACATAGCCCCTATTTCACCACACGGAAAGTACTGCAATGTGTACACCTCGGTACTATACGCTCCTAGTACTATTCCCGCAAGCACATACAACACGCCTATGCTGAATAACTCCTTTTATCTAGAGTGCACAGACACAGAGGATTTAACAGATGTATTAGGCACAACCTTTGTATACTGCCCTATATGCTTGCGTATGGAATTAGACTTATTTCGTTGCCAAAGCACTCCACCCTCGCCTATTGTGCTCTCGGTTAGTCTCGCCAAGGACTCATACACATACTCTACCGCAACCCCCGCTCTTGAGTTTGCCCCGCTAGACACTGGCACTGATGAGGTGTATATTGAGTACGAGGTTTCGGGGTGGACAGTTGGTACACAAACCGCGTACTTAAGTCTTGTGGGCAAGGATAAAGACAAGTACACTCTAGAGAATAGCACCTTGTCTTTTTATATCACGCCGCTAGTGCTAGACATAGACATAAGTGCGCAATCTAGCGTATACGGTGAACCGCTAAAAGACATAGTATACACACTCAGTCCTGCCTGTGATGTATCTATTTCGTTTTCGTTGGTTGGAGATACCACCACTTTACCCAATGCAGGGACTTATAGTATTGTACCCGAGGTCCTGGATTCAAACTATACCTTAAACTATACCGAAAGCTCATACACCATACTAAAGAAAGAAGTATCCCTTGTCTGGGACACTCAAAAACTCTATTTTAACAACACTCCCCAGCACCCTAGCGCGTATATTTCAAATCTAGACTATACTCCCATAGAATTAAGTTATCTAGGTGGTGGGGTGAATGCTGGAGAGCATACGATAAAAGCAGTCCTTAGTGATGCTAACCTAGTTATACTCAACGATACACACACATACACAATATACCCCTATACCCTAGACATATCGTGGGAAAATACCGTACATACATTCAACAACGCTCCATTTGTACCAACACTTAGGTATACGCTCCCCTTTGAGTATAACCTAAGTATACAATCACTAGGGGCACAAACTTATGCAGGGACATACACGGCAATATCTAGCACACAAGATAAAAACATAACTATTCTCAATCCTGAGTGCCAGTTTGAGATTAAACCGTATCCTCTAACCATTACTTGGGGCACAAGCATACACACATTCAACAATACTCCGTTTATCCCTAGCATTGAGTATAGTCTTCCCTTTTCGTATGCACTTGATATAGAACTGTCTAGCCCGCAGGTTAATACTGGTGTGTATACAGCACGGGCAAGTGTACAAGACAAAAACATACTCATAGAAAACCCTAGCATAGAGTATGAGATTAAACCGTACGCAATAACTCTTGTCTGGGGAGAGTGTGTGCATACATTCGATAACACTCCCTTTAGTCCAGCATATACCTATACCCTGCCATTTGAGTATACACCAAATATACAAGCCCCCACTAAAGAAACAAACACGGGTACATACCTAGGTATAGCCTCCAGCCTAAACAAAAACATAACTATACTCAACCCCGAGATAGAGTACACAATTATAGCATATAACCTAGACATATCTTGGGAGAGTACGGTACATACTTTTGATAACACTCTATACTTTCCAGCGTATGAGTATACTATACCTTTTCAGTACACTTTGAACCTAATGGAGACTGGTACAGAGATAAACGCAGGCACCTATACCGCTACACTCTCTAGCCTAGACAAAAACATAACCCTAAACAATAGCAGTACAGAGTACACCATTAAACAAAGAGAAGTATACTTAACTTGGGAGAGTACAAAATACCTATACACTGGGTATATAATACGACCAGAGTACACATACATAGACTTTGGATACAACTTTGAAATACTCACAGATGCGAGTGCAACCGAAACAGGCACATACACAATCATCGCCACTTGCCACAACCCTAATATAGTGTTACTTAACCCGAAGCACACCTATACGATTATCCCCCGCGAGTGCAAGGTGGTCTGGGTAAACACCGTATACTACTACGATAGCACAGTTAAGACTCCAGGGTATACTTTGGAGTATGATAGTACAGACCTCAACCCAAGCGCTTTACCCGTGGTGCAGATTACGGGGGTTAGCGCAGACATTGGCACTCACGAGGTACTGGCTGTTTGCAATAGCAAGAACTATACCCTCCTAAGCTCCTCCACCACATACCAAATACTAGCAAACGAGGTTACCGCACACACTGGCGGGGAGTTGAGCCTGTCTGTGTCTGGAGCGATAGATAGAACTGCCGAGGTGAGCGCTGAGAGTATAACGAACACACAAGCAGCACTCCCTACGGAATACTCGCTAATCTTTGCACTAAACATAGAGACCACCTCAAAGACAGGAGACCTAAATATAGAGATAGGCAGCCTACCGAGCCTAAAGGAAGGGTTTAAGATACTCACCCTAGATACAGAACCTAGAGAGATAGAGTACACCTACGAAAACGGAATACTAACATTCAAGACAGACACCTTGGGCACCTTTTACTTCGTGTACCCGAAACAAGACCCCCACCTAAGCCCACTATACAGCCTACTCCTCCTCCCACTCCTCCCTATAACACTAATCTATATAATTAGGAAACTTAAACAGCACAATAAATTGAAAAAGAAAAATTCACCCAACACTTTTAATTAGAAAACCTAAACTTAGATTTCCTACGCTAAAAAATGAACCAACCTCAAAAAAAGTAGACACCAATAAAACTTTTCAGCTTATATTATACAAGCACTAGCAGACATTTGCTAGTGCTTGTGCTTTAATATGGTTGTATATTTCTTGTTTAATATTTACTGAAAAATTTGTATTTTTTAATGTAATTTGCAATTTTTTAGATATTATTTATTAGGAAAGTAAAATTAGGAGCCGATTTTTTATGCTGATAGATACTAATATACTTAATTATATCAACAAAGTTATATAAAGAGATGAAAATGAACTAAATCTAAAAACAGTCTCAAAAGCCACACTAATATAAGGTATTATATTTGAATTAAAGAAGTTTTTCTTTCAGCAATAAGGTATGTAGAGTTTGATTAAAACCAAAGGCTGTCATCAGGTCTTCAGCCTCTTTTTTATAATTTTCGCGAATATTCTTAGAAATTTCGGTCAAATTTGCACGAATTAACAAGTTTTTCGGAGTATGTTCAAAGCCAATAAATTCAATCAAATCTACATTGTATGACATAGCGCGTAAGAGATTGCAACGAATAATGTCAGTAAAATCAGCAGAAATCCGCTCTTTTATAACGCCATAACGAGTAATTATAGGTAAAAAACTCGATTTAATTTGCGAATTAACCTCGTGCTGGCAGCAAGGCACCGAAAAAATCATTTTTACGCCCCATTTCACCGCATTAAACAAAGCATAATCAGTAGCGACATCACAAGCGTGCAGCGTAATAATCATATCGACCGAAGTTGAAGGCTCGTAGTCACTAATATCCCCCAATTCGAATTTTAAGCCCGAATAATTGTATTTTTTCGCTGTTTTGTTGCATTTTTCAATGACATCAGCCTTTAAATCTAGCCCCGTGATTGTAATATCTATATTTTTAATAAATTTAAAATAGTAATAAACTAAAAATGTTAGATATGACTTTCCACACCCAAAATCAATTATATTTATCGATTTTTTGTTGTAATTTTTAATATAATCATCAATTAACTCAATAAAGCGATTAATTTGCTTGAACTTATCATACATTGAATGCACGACTTTGCCCTCTTTGGTAAAAATCCCCATATCGATTAATGGCTCAATATTCTCGCCCTCGGCAAAAATATAGTTTTTGGTGCGATTATTTCCTGAAAAAGTGTCAATTTTGCTTTTATTTTTTAATTTATTTAAGAATATTTTGCTATTTTTTGATATTTTTATGATAAATTCATTATCTTTATTAAAAAAATTAAACTGCTTGAAATTTTCAGCAAAAGCAAGCAATGCTTCCAACAATTCATTTACTTTAATATTAGAAGTAAAAGATTGCTTTTGAGTATATCTCACAACCATAAAATAATCTTGTTTATTATAAATATCTACTCGGATACCCAATTCTTTTTTTATAGGGTTACTGATAACGATTTTTTCAATCTTATGTTCCAATACACTGCCTATTTTTTCTCTCAATTCGATTTTATCCATTTTATCACCTGTTTTTTGAAAGATTATAATAAAAACGCATCTTAAAGTCAATACTATGCATTTAAAAATTAATGCATAGTACTTAAAAATCGTTGTTTTTTCGCTTTTTTATATATTATTTATGAAAATAATCAAAATCATGGTTTTGATGGTTGTCTACGGTTAGTTTAGAATGTTTTAAGAGGAATAGATCCTTCGTCTAAAGGCTACGAGGGTCGACACTCAGGATGCCTTCCCGCTCGCGGGAAGTCTGGCGCGTGAATGACCACTACAATTAGAAAAGCATACTCTCGCGCCAGCCCCCTCATTCCGCTTGAAATACCGTATCGCGTATGCGACTACGCACTTTCTTATCGGGGGTGTGCCTACGCACCGCGAGTACGACTTTATGCTATTTTATTGTTTATACAACTTTATGGTATTTACTGTTGGTACGACTTATTCTTTCGTATTGCGGGTGCGGCTACGCACCGCCCACACACCGCGCCAGCCATGCACCCTTTTAATTAAATTTTTCGATAAAACACTACCATATTTATAAAAAATAGTTTAAAAAATTTTAGTTTTGGTAAATATTTTAGCATAAGGAGGTAAATTATGAATCCATTCGAAGTCGAATCAAAAGAAGTAAATGCATACTTTATGAACTGGGATAAAATGTACGAAAAGCCATACAACAAAAAAACCGCCGACCCATTCACAAAAGTGCGCGTAATACTAATGAACGGGACCGAATTTGAATCCAACTGGTTTTTACATCAATTTGCTAGACACTGTAATATTCCCGAACTTAAACGAGAACTAGCAATTATTCGAGCCCAAGAGCAACAGCAACAAAAGCGTATCGCAAGCCTCAAGCCCAAAAATGAAAATATGCTAGAAACTACTATTGCCTACGAGCAGTTAGCAATTGAACTGACCGCGGTTTTAGCGCAAAACGAACACAACAAAGATAACTTAAACGCTCTAAATTTCGCGTTACTTGAGGACTTTGACCACCTATACCGCTTTGCAAACTTGCTAAAAATGGACTACGGCATCGACAGTGATTTTTTAGTAGGCAAACTAACAGAGATTATGCCTGGTCGCCCCACAATTTCCGAACACCGCTACCCCAGTGACAACATCAAACGCGCCTTAAACAACAAAACTGCACATCCGCAATCGGTGTTAATTTCGAATATCATTACGGCAGCAGAGCAGCAAACTATGAATTTTTATATGAATTTAGCGAATTTTTATAAAAACGACTACGGGCGCAAACTTTTTAGCGAAATAGCACTGATTGAGGAGCAGCATGTTTCGCAATACGAGTCCCTAAAAGACCCAAACATGACCTGGCTCGAGTGCTGGGTGTTACACGAATACACTGAAGCATATCTATATTATTCAATGATGAATGATGAAACAGATGAGCATATCAGAGCGGTTTGGGAGGACCATTTTTATATGGAGGTGGCGCATTTAAAAAGAGCCTCCGAATTGTTAGAAAAATACGAGAAAAAAGCCTATACCGATGTTATCCCCAACCCCACTTTTCCTAAACTTCTAAAATTTGGAGAAAATAAAGAATATATTCGAAAAGTAATCGAAAGCACCGTTACATTAACAGGTAATGGTGAGGATTATATCGAAAATACAAGACTACCCAATGATGCCCTATTCTTTAGACAACAGCGCACCATCAACACAGACACTGATACAGTACCCAGCCACGATGTAATCGTTCGCAGCATTAAAAAGCTCGGAAAAGACTATCGCTATCAAGACAAACCCCACCCTATCCCCGAACTAGATAATCGCAAAAAAGACAACACAACAATTGGTCGAGAAGGATTAACAAATAGCACTACCGAATAAATCAACAACCCTAAAACACCATAGAAAACTTATTTTTTAGGTATTTTTTCGTATTTTTTTATGAATTTAGATAATTTTTATAATATTTGATATGGATATACTGTTTTTATGAATTTGTTAAAAATAGAAATGCAAAAACACGCCTAAAATCTCTTGCAAAATCATAATACTATGCAATGAAATAACATCTCATTATACACCATAATAGTCATAGTATTACACTTTCTTAGCCACTAACAACATACAGTAAATTCATATTTAAAGCACAAAACTAAAATATTAATTATCGAGAATTTGGTTATTGCCAAGGTACTATGCAATGTGTACAAGTACTATGCAATTTCGAAAAATACAGAAAATTAACCAAAAATGATAAAAAAAATTACCAAAAAATCGCATTTTTACACCAATTTTAATCTTTTAAATAAAAACACAGGTTTGATGAGGAATGCTCCTAAAGTTGTCTATCTTTTAGAAGCCACTCATCTCCACCTGTGATTTTTGTTTTTAATTTGTAATAAAATTAATTATTTGTTAAAATACAACTAAACATCTATGCCATATCTACTTTGAATTAAATCTTGTATTTGTTTAGTTATATCATCACCCAAATTATTTCTTATTAATTTTTCAATTGATGTAAAATCTGCATAACCATCTCGAGATGACAAGCATTCACGATAGCAGTATGCACCAAGCTCTTCAGCTCGAATCACAACAATATTATGCCCCTCTATATCTCTACGCACACCCCTAGAAAACTTGGGTGCCACTATAAGACAAAAATCTGAACCATGCTTTATAATATGGTCCTCAATTCTACGAGCATTGATTTCTTCAAGTGCAGATTTCCTAGTTTTTGCATCCACATTCATATTATAAACACTATCTGTCTGCACTTCACGCATTGCACACAAAAGGTCTGTATTACCAGCACCCCCTATTAGTTCAACATTTTCAGTTTCCCTAAACAATTCTAGAAGTGGTTTTAATGCTTGTTCAAATTCTTTACCATTACTACTGCCATATTTTGCAGCATATGTCATTTTTGTAATCACATCCAAAGTATATTTATTTTGAGAGAAACTGTTGGAAATGCAATTTAAATACTCTAAAGGCTCAATTTCGTACAATTCAGTCAACCAATCGCGTATTGAATAAATTCCTTCTGAATTTTGATTTATGGGAATATCAAATGCCGAAAATCTATCTCTTAGTTTAATGGCATCATGCATTACAGCATCTGTTAATTTTACATATCCAGAATGTTTAGCTCTAGATTTATAAGCATCAGTTCTTTTTGTTGACCCACTACCATGAGAAAAAGAAAATAAATTGCCATTATTATGCGCAGAATCTTCTATAATATTAAAAACACCAAATGATTCAAAAATTCTTAAAAAATAGTAATTTATTTCATGCGTAACATTGGAAAAAACATCATGATAGTCACGCACACTTTGAAACAGACTTAACTTCTGCAAATAAGATAACTGTCTATATTCCAAAATACTCTCAATTAATTCATCATATATAATTTCATTAATTTTTTCCAAGAAAGGCAAGAACCATATCATTTCATCAATATAAAGTTTTTGCTCAATTCTTTCATCCAATAATAATTTAACAATCAAACGACCAAAATATATGTTAAAATTAGCTGGGGTAAGACTATATGGCTGTGGAAATTGCATGCTAAACAAATTAATCAAAAAATTAGAGCTTTTTTCTATTAAATTTTTATCATTATTCAAAATATTTAATGTCATGGGAGATGGTATAAATTTATTTTCTATTTTATAACCAAACATATAAAAACACATTTGGCTAAACCTAACACCCATTGTATTAACACTCCCAAAAACTGATCGACCTCGATATAAATTTCTATCCCTTAACTCTTGTTGCACTCGACCAAAATCCACATTGTTACCTAAAGTTTTTAATGCTTCTACATAGGCACTCATTAATTCTGAAGAACTAATGTTTTTTTGTAAAATCCATTTATTATCTTTGCTTCTTTTTAATGATATCATTATACCCCCCTTAATTTTTGCCTATTTTATCTACTATCGCCTTGCTCAATCTTGGTGGAATTGCCTCACCAATAACAGTCCTTATAAGATTATCAGTACACCAATTAGGTAAATCCCAATCTGCAGGCAAAGAACTAACTATAAACAACTCTCGCAAAGTTAGCACTCTTGCATCGCTGTAAGTGCCATCCTCCAACAACCTACCAGGATGAACATTATTATGTCCACCCATATTACCATTGTTCATTGCTCTTGCAGGACAAGGTTCATCCCATTTCATTCTTTTATAGGTATTATGAAAACCTTTTATTCTTTCCCCATTAGATTTTTTTGGATAATAATACTCATTCTTTAGAGCAGAGCACCCCTCGCTAGTGTGCTTCATCGCAGTAATTTCCCTATCATTATGACACTTTGCGTAATGCCATTTAATACCACTATCTTGTCCAGATTCAAGCGAAGGCAATCCTCCAATTGCCTCCCTTAAAGTTATCTCTTTTTGTTTTAATGGTTTACCCCACACCAAACCCTTCTTCCACAATCTAATAAAGCCTCTTGGGCGGCTTTGAGGAACACCATAATCTTTAGCATTTAACACAAATGAATCAATGTTATATTTAGATGAATACTTGTCATTAATAATTTCTAGTAAGGTTTTCAATTTGTTTTTATATGGAAAATATAATTTTAAAAATTTGGGAACATTTTCAATTAAAATGTAATTAAAATCACCCCTATCCATTATATCAAAAACATAAAAAATTAAGTAATTTCTCTTGTCATTGTTATAATCTTTTTTACCTAAGCTACTCATACCTTGACAAGGAGGAGTAGCAATTAAAAATTCACACTTTTCTGCAGTCGCCATTTTTAAAACAGAGTTAAAAACTTTTTTATTCGTTATGTCACCACAGATTGAAGTGCAATCAGGGTATAAATAAATATGCAAATCATTTCTTTTTTTTAATAATTCATTAGATACTACTATATCAATCCCGCTTTCTTTGAAATACGTTTCAGCTATGCCAGCCCCACTAAATAAAGATAATCCCTTCATTAGTTTTCTACCTTTTTTATATTTTTGCAAACTACTTCCATAAGTTTGGGAGGAACGGCTTCTCCTATCATATGCCTAATTTGAATATCAGTAGCGAATTTAGGAATATCAATATCGGGATTTATAGAACTTAAAATAAATAACTCCCGCAAAGTTAGTACTCTAGCATCACTATAAGTACCATCTTCCAACAGTCTACCAGGATGGACATTACTTTGAGATGAGATAGCATCATTCCTCATGGTTATTGTCGGTGCGGGTTTGTCCCAATCAATTCTTTTATAAGATGCTGAATAACATTTTAATTTTGTTCCATCATCCTTTTGTGGATAAAACTCCGTATTTTCCACTGCTGATTTACCTGTGGGAGTGTGTTTCATCCACAATACATGCTTAGCAGAATGCTCCCTCGCATAGTGATTTTTTATATTAGATTTTTGTCCCGCCTCTAATATAGGTAAATCCCCAATAGCTTCTTTTACAGTAATTTGTTTTAAATTCTTTTTGGGATGAGAGAACTTATACCCATCCTTACATAAAACAATTATTGCTCTTAATCTATTTTGAGGGATACCATAATCAGCCGCATTATAAACTGAAACATCTATATCATATAAAAATCCATACTTATCTCTCAATATAGACTCTAGATTTTCCATACTACTTTTATAAGGAAATTTTATATCTAAAAATCTAGCAACATTTTCAATCACAACCACTTTTGGTTTAATACTATCAATAATATCAAAAGCTGAAAAAATTAAATAATTCCTACTATCATTTAACATTTCTTCATTATTCTTATTCTTTCCAATTAAAGAAGCGCCTTGACACGGCGGAGTTGCTAGTATAAAATCTATCCCACAGGCTAACGATTGCTGAATGATATCCTCTTTTACATTCGGGCTGGTTATATCACCACATAAAACTTTTGCTTTTGGATGCCAAAATTTATGAACTTGACACCTAATTGGAAGCAGCTCATTTGCTAAAAGTATGTCTATACCGCACTTGTATAAATTCATTTCAGCAATACCAGCACTTGAAAACAATGATAACCCTTTAAGCATTTTAACCTCTAAATCATATTTTATCTATTTGCTTAACATAAGTTTAAACAATAAAAAGTCACAATAATATTATAATAATTAAACGAGTTTTATTGTTTGTAAACTACTAGATATTACTTGAAAATAAATAAAGTTTCTTTAAACTACAAATCGGAGCCGCAATACTTGCAGGTCTTATCCTCTGCCTTGTATGTGGCACCACAGTTTGGGCATTTGCCGCCTTTTTTCGTGTCCTGTTTTTCTGGAGCCGCTGTCGTACTAGACTCGTTTATAATAATGGTATGCGTTGGTGAAGTGTACCGCTTGCCTTTCCCCAAACCTAACAAAAAAGTACCGCCCACCATACCGAACATCCCAATTACAAATGGTATTACAAAAATGGCAGGAGACACATCGCAGTCATCAAGAAAATCCTCGACAACTTCTATAGATGAAAACACAAACCCTAAAAAGCCACCAATTAGCAACACAATACTAATGCCTAATACAATTTTCCCCCACAAGGTGTAGCGTTTCCTTGCCTTTACTGTTTTTTCATCACTTTCCTGTGGGTTTTCTTTTAAATCAACGACACTCATAACTACCCCTCTATTTATTTTTTATATTATATCACAAAAACTAGCGAAAACAAAAGCAAATTTAGCGCATTAGTTTAGTAATTTCATTTTCTCGACCCATTTGAGCGCCATACTCGTGATACTTTTTGATTTCCGACTGAGATAAGCGCGAATAGATTGGACTCAAATCGAGGTCCGAATACTGGTCATAATGAATCGCAAAAGCGTACATTGAGCGCTCACTGTCCGCATTTGCTAAAGCTTCAATGCATCCTTGCAAGTTTGCCACCTCTTTAGACTTAGTAGCACTCTCCTCCCTACCGCCAAAGAGCCCCGCAAATTGGCGAATTGCGATACCGCTAGCACTCTTTAAAATCACATCCTCGTGCTTACGGAAATTAATGTTTGGGTACTTTGCCAAAAACATAAGGTTGTAGTCACCATTTTTAGAGTTTAGGACTTGTTGCTCTAATGTATCAAAATACGCATTCATCGGCACATACTCGGGGCGCTTTAGCAAAAACCAAATACTCTCATGCGGTTCGTTTGCCTCGACAAAAATAGTGGCTTGGCGCTCCCAAATAATAGCCTTCTGCTCCTTTGAAATCGACAAAGTGCTTACTCTACTCAAAAACTTACGCGCAAGAGCCGCATCACCAACTCGTTCAATTATAAAATCCAACTCCTCGACATCACTTAACGCGGATACGGTATCTATTTTTGCATCGATATATTTTTTATATGTTCTTAAATCGCTAGGATTGTTTAAAACCTCGAGATTTTTATCAAAAAAGTTTTTATTTAACTTAAAGCACATTAAATTTGCCTCGATGTCGCCACTTTTAAAAATCTTGTCACCGAGAAGTTTTACTATTTCGCGACATTCATCATTTGCATAAACGCCCTTTAATACCCTACTCAATACTCCAACCATAGCCTGAGGGGTCCCCACCTCAGCGACTCGCTTTGCTACACGCTCGTTATCTCTAAAAGCAAAAGTATACTCCATCCACCCCTCTCGAGCGAGAGTGTCTAATAACTCCTCAAAATGCTCCGAATAACCGTACTTTGCATACTCCTCGCGAGCGGCTAAGTAAAGTGAATTTAAGGTAATGTCTTTAGTGTTTGTCATAGTATATCTCCATTTGTGTTTTATTGTGGTTATTGTATCACGAGACCATAAAAAAGTCAACAATAAAAAGTAACAAATAGTCGCACGCTTTTACTAGACAAGTGTTCAATTTTAAGATATAATTGTAGTGTATTTTAGCGTTAATACACTTAGGAGGAAATATGCCAACAACACACTTTGAAAAACTAAAAACTGACAGAAAAAACTCGATTATAAAAGCAGCGACTAGAGAATTTGCGACTAGAGATTATTCAGAGGTGTCTGTGCGTGATATTGCAGACCGTGCAGATATTTCCAGAGGGTCATTTTATCTATATTTTAATGACAAAGAGGACTGTTATCTAACAGTCATCAACACTTACAAAGACCACCTTGAGCAAGATTTAATGAATATTTATAAAAAGGCTGTTGATGTACAATCGGTCGTACTAGATATTTTTGATTATTTCACGCACTTAAGCTCTTTTGAGCGGGGTCTATTCGAAAAGATTAGCAATAATATGTCCTGCGAAGTCCAGGAATTGATTTTAAATGCTTTTGATAAATTTGGCACCAACCTAACCAAGCACCTTGAGGAATGTCTGGCTAGCCAAGGTATCGAAATTACGGAGGAATTGCGCGAGCAAATCAATCTGCGCCGTGAAATACTATTTAGCCTATTACTCAGTGCATTGATTGAAATGAGCCTCGGGCGAATCACGCTAACCGAGGTACGCGAGGCACTCATTAAGAAGGTCGACCTCGTAATGAATGGAATTATGAACAACCTACCCAAAAGTTATTAGGAGGAAAAATGAAGTTAATCCACTGTAGCGACATTCATTTGGGCGCAAGTATGCGCACGCACCTAAGCGTTGACAAGGCACGCAAGCGCCAAGAGGAATTGCTCGCCACCTTTTCCCGAATGGTAAGTTATGCAGTCACCGAAGGCGTGGCTGGTATTATTATTGCTGGTGATTTACTGGACACGGTTGAATGCGACATAAAGACTCGAAATTTTTTACTTGACACTATTCGCGAGTCCAAAATTGATGTCTACTATCTCTGCGGCAATCACGATGAAAACAATATGCTTCTCTCAGGAGAACTGCCCGAAAACCTACATATTTTCGGCACAAAATGGACTAAATTCAATTTAGGCGAGGTCGTAATAACTGGCGCCACCTTAGGCACTGATAATGAGGTTTTATATCGTAGTCTCAACCTTTCACCAAACGACTTTAATATCGTAGTACTGCACGGGCTAGACAAGTACGGAAGTAATGTAAACGAGCCTGATACCGTAAACCTCGATATGATAAAAAACAAAAACATCGACTACCTAGCGCTTGGACACATTCACTCGTACCGCGAGGGCAAACTCGACTATCGCGCCACCTACTGCTACAGTGGTTGTCTCGAGGGGCGCGGTTTTGATGAATGTGGCGAAAAGGGCTTTGTGCTGCTCGATATTAATAACGGCAAAATGACACGGAAATTTGTGCCGTTTGCTAGGCGAATGCTTTACGAAATTCCTGTCAATATAACGGGGTTAAGTACTACTCGAGAAATCATAAACAAAATATCCACGACACTCGATATTTCTCCAGAGTCGCTCGTGCGAATCGTACTAACTGGCGAATATACGGTCAACACAGAAAAATCGTTATCTTTGATTGAGTCCTCGTTTGACACGCGGTATTTTTACTTCCAAGTGCGCGACTCGAGCCGACTACATATCGATTTTAGCGACTATAAAAATGATATATCAATCGCTGGCGAATTTGTGCGTATGGTGGAGGAAAGCGATTTGAGCACAGCCGAAAAAGAGCGAGTAATCAATCTAGGACTCAATGCTCTCGCTGGGCGGGAGGTGGATGTATGAAGTTACTGCGTTGTTACATCGAAAACTACGGAAAACTGCAGCACTTCGAATACGAGTTTAACGACCACCTAAATATAATTTTAGAGGAAAATGGCTGGGGTAAATCGACATTCGCTAGTTTTATAAAGGCAATGTTATTCGGGCTCCCTAGCACCAAGCGAACAAACCTAGATGAGAACGAGCGCGCAAAATACACTCCGTGGCAATCGGGCGCCTTTGGAGGTTGGCTGGAGTTCGAAATAAAGAACAAAACTTACCGAATCGAGCGCTTTTTTGGGGACAAGCAATCAAAGGACAAGGTCACGATATACGACACCACAAAAAATACGCGCATCGATGAGCCGGACTTCGTGCAAAAGAAATTAGGTATCAATGCAGACACCTTTATGCGCAGCACTTTTATTCAACGCGGCGCAGCAGAAATAGCAGACACGGAGAGCATTCGCGAACGCTTGGGCAAACTAATCGAAAACAACGATTTTGACAGCATTTCGAGTATCGATGAAAAGTTAAAAGAACGGCAAACCGAAATCGAGCATTTGCGCGGAAATGGCGGAAAACTAAACGAGTTAAAGCGCGAACTCGAAGTCACCCTAAATGACATTGAGGAGTGCAAAACCGCGAGCGCTCGTGCCAGCGCCTTGAATACTGAGTGCGCCGAAAATTTGGCAAAAATTGAAGTCTTAAACCAAAATATTGCCACTGCGCGAAAAGAACTACAGGCATACAACGATTTGCAGGTCCAAAATGAAAAAATCAAGCGCTATAATAGCCTAAAGGCGGAGTTAGACAAACTCACCGCGAGTCGTGATGAGTTACTGGCATTTTTAAAGAACAACCCGCCAAGCGCAACTACTATGGAGCGAGTACTCGAAATGCAAACGAGCATCAACTCATTTCAAAGCAAAATCGATGAGATTGACTCAAATTCCCTTTCGCAAAATATTCGCACTCTCGAAAAATACTTTGAGAATGGCGTGCCTACACAAGAGGAAATGGAAAAAATCCATAGCATATCAAACTCGCTAGACACTCTACAAAACAACCTTCGTTTTTCGCAAAATGTATACGAGCAAACTGCACCAAATAAAAATTTAAAATACTTCGGTTTTGGCGCATTTTTCGTAGCGGCAATTATGCTAATTGTAGCATTTGCGGCGTTTTTATCCAGCACTCCCCTATTAATCACTTTTATTGTATTAGGTGTTGTTTTTGTAGGATTAGGTGCATTTTTAGTCATTAAACCCACTAAAAAAGATAACATACCCGCAAAAATCACCGCAAGCACTAATATCGAAAAATCAAAAGTAGAGTACGAGCAGAACAAAAACATTGTGAATAATTTTTTACAAAAATACCACGAGAATACACTCAATTATCGCGAGGCTATCTTTAATATTGAGACCAATCGCCGCAGGCTCCTAGAGTACCGCACGGAGTTAAAAAACTCAAGCAGCCGAAGGCAAGAAATGGAACGCCGAATTGAGG
Source organism: uncultured Christensenella sp. (assembly GCA_949287685.1). Taxonomy (GTDB): domain Bacteria; phylum Bacillota; class Clostridia; order Christensenellales; family UBA1242; genus UBA7867. The sequence goes on from CASEHF010000002.1 coordinate 33,505, forward strand.
AATATCGTGCAAAATTAAATGAATTTTATCTACAATACTTCCCAAATGTGAATAACTATTCGAACTGCTATCAGGAGTTGCAGGCGCGCCTTGGGCAATTGAAAAACATAAACTCTTATCACGAGCAAAAGGAACGCGAGGTAAAAGACTTCGGGGCGGAAATCGACTTTAACAACAGCATAAACTCGAGCGGAGATGTCGCGAGTCTACAGCAAAAAATTAGCGATTTTGAGCGCCAAAAAGATGAAATAATTAACTCAAATAACGCGCTAAATTCCCAACTTATTTCCACCTCCGCGCGCGCTAGTGATTTAGGTAGATTACTGGCAACTGCAGAGGACTTGCGCGAAAATATTACGACTCTCGATGAGCAACTAAACATTATAAAATTAACTAGACAATACCTCAACTCGGCAAAGGAAAATTTGACCAGTAGATACCTCACTCCCCTAGCAGATGCTTTCCGCGAGTACTCGCAACAACTGGTCGGTGATTACTTCGATAAAATCAGTATAGACACCTCGCTAAATGTACTGGTCGAGCAGGGCGGTTCCAAAAAGGACAGTAAGTTCTACAGCAGCGGCGGGCGCGATGTGATTGAGTTGTGTATGAGATTAGCGCTTGCAAAGACCTTGTTTAATGGCGAAATGCCACCTATCATTATGGATGACCCATTCAATAATCTCGATGACACCAAAACCCAACGCGCGCTCGATATGCTAGACAAAATTGCAGACAAATTTCAAGTTATTTATCTCGTTTGCCACTCTAGCCGCGCTGAAAAGAAAAATAAATAAAAAGTGCATTTTTTATAAAAAAGTGCACTTTTTTGCGTTTTTTTAGCAAAATTTCGTTATTTTTTGCGATTTTTGCGCTTTGGAATACCAATTAAGACTATTTCTGTAGGATACACACAACCGACATAATTGCGCAAATAATATCGATAGTCTGGGTTAAAGGATTCAATCAATTTGGGCAATTCCCACAGGTGTTCATTACGATGATATACCGAAATTAATAGTATCGGCTGGTCAGTCTCAATGTGCCGCCTAGCACCCTTTAGTGCGACATACTCATCGCCCTCTATGTCCATTTTTATAATATTCAAAGGCTCCAAAATATCCTCATCAAGAGTCACACGCTCCACACCGCTATCAACATTACTAATTGTGCGATTGGAGGAGATATCGGTGACATTTTGATTAATTTGGACAAATCCAGTCGCATCACCGACCGCCTTTAGCCTGCAATCAATTCGCGGATAAGGCGAAAGATTGCTCTCGAGTTTGTAAAAAATCGGCTCCGTAATCTCATAACAATAGATTTTTTTGTAATTTACGCCGTAGGTCGCGATAAAATCGAGCGCAGTGTCCCCTACATACGCACCCAAATCAGCTAGCACAGCCCCCTTAGCGCCAGGAATTAGGTCAAGGTCAAAATAATGGCGAAAACGAGTGTCGACAGTACGCTTTAAGGTGTCGGTGTCACAGTTTACCCAATTGTTTAAAATCGCATACAATAGGGATTTTGATGTATAATCACTCAGCCTCTTATAAAACCATACGATAGCATCTAGCCCTGCCAAAATATCGCGCGCCTTAAGTTCGAAATACTCATAATTGTCGCACTCGAGATTGATGCGCCCCCAGTAGTCAAACCGCTCGAAGTACGCTTGCATATTCTGCTGATACCACAATGGAGATGCTCGAAATTTGTATAAAATATATCCCTTTAATTCCTCTTCACTAAGCCTAGATAAAAAGTCTACTAGGCTAAAAAATTTCCTATCAATTTCATTCATAGAAGTAGTATATTCCACTATCTATTCGTGTGACACAAAATAAAAACTCGGCCTTGAAAACTAAACAAAAAAATCGCAAAAACAGCGAAAAAGTTTAAAAATTTGCGATTTTTTATGATTTTTTTGTGATTTTAGAGATGTTTTATTAAAAATCAAATTAGTCTAACGATGACTTTCATAATATTTTTCCCGCTCTTTTTCACAATAATCTTTGTAATATTTTTCTATTTTCGAGAAATTTGCAGCCCTTTCTCGCTGCTGTTTTTTATTGCCACTATTCTTGTAGCTTAACATATATATTCGATGATAAATTTTGAGCAAGTCTGCGCGTTTTGGATAAGTCTCATAGAACTCTAGCAAAATATTTGTATTGCTGCTTTTTAATATACTGTCTTGAATTTTATCAAAATCAGCGCGGTATGGCTCAGCCAAAGCAATTTTATCCTTATCGGAGCAGAGTTGTAAAATATAATTTTGCAACTTTTCAAACTGCTCATCACTTAAAAATCTGCTGTTTTTCTTTAACGCACGCACCAAAACATCACTAGCGACCATTGATAAAGCATCTGTATACCCAGCAGCTTCGCCCAGTTTACCCTCTAACAACAAGTTACCCAGTCTCAAAGCCACATCGCGGTAATCTTTTGTATGATAAAACTGATTTTCACCAGCATTTTCATCCCAAACTTGTTTGTAAGCAGTGATAGTTTTAAAAATCTCCAAACATTCACCTTTTGAAAATGCTTCTAGTACTTTTGCAAGCGCCATATTATATTTTGCTTCATACTCTGCAGTCATACTCCCTCCAACGACATATTTTAGGTAGTAAGTATAGCCCCAATCATAGAAAAAGTCAATAATGTACACATAATAGTTTTTATTTTTAATAGTTTTATGGTATAATCTTATATAATTTTTTTTGAGTGTCAATAATAAAATTTAAACAGACAATCAAAAAAACATAAAAACACGAAAAATCATTAAAAAATCGCGAAAAATTGCAAAAAAATCACTTTAAAATAATATTAGGAGAACAATATGAGCACAATAAACTTTTTACAGGATTATCGCCTTTACGACTTTTTTACCAACAGCAATCGCATCACTCTATATAAAAATGGTAAGAGCAAAACCTTTGAAAAAGACTCGCAAGAATACACAGAAATACTCGATGCCTTTCTCGAGATGATACGCGACTCAAACGAAATGCCAGCATTCGGGGTCAGCTTGCATGACTTAACTCTAAAAGCTATGCAAGCGGGCGTATGGATAAAATTTCAATTTCCAGAGCAAATGGAACACAGTGAAATGCCATTTAACGGATTGCTCGTTCAAGTCGATTCAACTTTTCAGGGGTTTAATATCATTCGTGAAGTTGATGGACAGTACTCAGGGCGCTGCTACTACCTCGACCTAAATGGTGGTACTATGGATGGGTTAAGCAACGCCTGTGAAAAAATTAAAATTGATTAAAATTAAATTAAAAAGTGCATAATACTGCTAAATTTTGCGTTTTTTACACAAATTATAGGTACTATGCACTTATTTTTTATGTTTTGGTATGCAACTTAGGTATTAATAAATTTATTTTAAATATTTAAATTTTTGTTTATAAAGGATGGAATTTTAAGCGGAATAGAGTCGTACGAAGGCAGTGCAAAGCCACACTCCCGATAGATAGATATAATACGACCACTCACTTTAAATACTTGTCTACGATAGATTGGGGATTTTTTAAAGAGGAATAGATCCTTCGTCTAAAGGCTTCGCGGGTCGACACTCAGGATGCCTTCCCGCTCGCGGGAAGTCTGGCGCAAGAACGGCTACTTCAATGAGAACCGTATACTCACGCGCCAGCCCATCTGCCACTTATTTTTTAGTCGTAACCCAAGAATTTTTCAGCGGAATAGATCCTTCGTCTGAAGGCGCTGCGGGTCGAGGCTCAGGATGCCTTCCCGCTTGCGGGAAGTCTGGCGCGTAAATGACCACTACAATGAGAAATGTATACTCTCGCGCCAGCCCAGTACTCTCTGCCACTTAAAGAGGAATAGATCCTTCGTCAAAGGGCTTGCGTAGGTCGAGGCTCAGGATGACCCTAAATTATAGCGGCGTGCTTAAACACCTCACTTTCCCCACTTATACAGTATATTAAGTATATATATCCAACACCTAGTACCCTTTAATATAGGGAGTGCGCCTTCGCACTGCGCCTACGCACTGAGATCGAGGCTCAGGGCACCTTTCCACTCGTAGGAAGGCATCCTGAGCCTTTCTTACCTGTTTTTAGCCTCGGCATTTAAAAACTGGGCAATACCCTCCAAACTCGTAAAAACCCGCCCACCATTCTCTAAAATCATATTACTAATTGCTTGCATACTGCCGAGATTATGAGAATTAAAGCGCATCTCCCCAAAACTCTCAAGATAGCAGAATAGCAATTTTTCAGGGTGCTTATTACTCATATCAACAGCCCGAGCAACTGACAAAAAGCCCTGTGTTTCAGGCGTTAGCACATACAATATGTAATCGGCTTGACTTTTAATTTCTGAATTGTCAGAAAAATTGTATTCTCTAATTGTTTCGACTGGATTATAAACCGAAATTTCAGGCAGCAAATATGCGGTTAACTTCTCGCGCCAAACGCTCCCGCTACAGGTTCCCCCTAAATAAACCAACATACACCCTCCTACTTTATACTGTTTAACTGTCTACCAAAGCGGAGCGCGAAATTTGCCTGAATGATTTTATGAAACTCAGCCACTTCAGTAGAAGTAATTACAATATTATCGAGTTCTGGAAACTCAAGCCTCGACATATTATACAGCACTTCAACCGTGCGCGAGGACACCGGAATATAACGGTTTTTACAGCAATGCACACACACAAACTCGCCCGTATCGACATCAAAGCGAACAATATCACTATTTAGTGGCTTCCCACAAGTTTTGCAAGTCCTTAGATTCATCCCGTAGCCCGAAATTTTGAACACGCCGAGTGCAAATCGCATCAAAACAACATTCGGATCAGCATCCATTGTGGCAAGAGTCTTTAGTGCGTGTACTAGCCCCGAAAATAGTAGGTTGCTAGGTTCATCAATCACGCTCGCCGCATCTGCCATTTCGAGAATCGCGCTACCTGCTATCATAGTATTATAATCTTGAGTTATGTCAAAGAAATTTTCAATCTCCGTAGCACCTGCAACTGTGGGAATTTCGCCCCTGCCTACTAATTTAAACTGCGCAAAGCAAAAGGGCTGGGAGGCAAATTTCATCTTTGCGGTGACCTTTTTTACACCCTTTAAAATTGCGGTAATTCTACCATGTAGAGGGGTGAGAATTGTGATTATTTTATCACTCTCGCTGAAGTCGATCGCTTTCAGCACGACTCCTTGAGTTATCATTTGTTGCATCGTTTTTTATTCCTTTTTCTATTTGTTCGGCTGCTTTCAGCTCAATAATGGGGGCTATTTCCGCCGCATTGTCCATTTGCCTAGCATTGTTTAAAAAGTACCCACTTTTAACTTTTGAATAAAGCAAATAGTCCATAATCGCACCCGTTTCTAAAAACTGCCGCCATGTGAGGTCTAATACCTTTTTATCAAGGATTTTGTTGTTCATCACTTCGTTTTCGTATTCTATCTCTCGCATTGTATCACCTCTTTTCGTTTAGTTTATATACTTTTAGTCGGTTTTATGCAACTTTTACTCTATCTCGCCAATTTGGCTTTACCTTTACAAACAAGTCTAAAAAAACTTTCGATTTTAGCATTTTTTCCAAAGCCAAACGGCACTCGGTACCAATATGCTTTAACATCGCACCATTTTTGCCAATTATAATATTTTTGTGGTTTTCCTTCTCGCAGTAGACTGTAGCCGAAATTTTAGTTAAATCGCCGTTTTTAGTAATGTTATCAATCTCGACCCCTATCCCGTGCGGTATCTCATCACTGAGTAGCCACAGCATTTTCTCTCTAATCAACTCGGACACACTAAAATCCAAATCTTGTCCCGAGTAAACATCGCGCGGAAAATACTCGACCGTGTCGCTAAGTTTGCCTACAATCGCTGACTTTAGGTCCTCGAGATTTCGCCCCGTTTTCGCGGACACGCCGAAAACCTCCTCTATCCCCTCAATCTCATTCAATTTACTTAAGCGCGGGTAAATAGTCTCAAATGACCCAAGGTCGACCTTGTTTACAACTGCAAACACAGGCGCAGAACTGCTTGCATACTTTTTAAGCAATCTAATATCCGCCTCATCGAAATCACGGCTACCATCTAGCACATATAGTATTAAATCTACATCGACAGTCGCCTCATCGATTGCCTGCTGCATTACGCGGTCGAGATTATTCTTTAACTTGTGTATCCCTGGAGTGTCTATATAAATAACTTGGTAATCCGCCCCATTGTCTATACCTAAAATTTGGTTTCGAGTAGTCTGTGGCTTTGGACTGACAATAGATACTTTTTTACCTATCAGTGCATTGACTAAGGTAGATTTACCCACATTAGCCTTTCCTAAAACTGCCACAAATCCAGACCTAAACGCCATAACTACTCACCTCTCTTTTATTTATTATATCAAATTTAACAAATTTTCACAAGTAAATAAAATGATTTTACACAATATGTAATTTATTAGTTTTTTCAGTATATAATATAGTCTGGAGGCATTATGGAATTTTGGTTACCGATACTATTAGGGCTAATCCAAGGCATTACTGAATTTTTGCCCATTTCGAGCAGTGGACACCTAGTCTTGTGCGAATATTTCTTTGGTATGGAGGGAGATTTTTTATTTTTAAACATTTTACTCCACATAGCCACTCTAGGGGCAGTTATCCTCTACTACCGCAAGACAATTTGGTATTTAATCACCCACCCCACTTGCCTAACTATGCGCTACCTAATCGTGGCGACACTACCTGCAGTAATTTTTGTGCTACTGTTTAATAATTTCGTAAATACCGTATTAAATAGTATCGTAATGGTAGGGGTTGGATTTTTATTAACTGCGCTATTTTTGGGAGTCGCGGTTATTTTATCAAAACGCACCGAAACTAGCCCGCTTACCTATAAATCTGCACTTGTAATGGGAATTAGCCAGGCATTTGCTGTGTTCCCCGGGCTTAGCCGCAGTGGCACAACCCTAGCCTTTGGGTTGGTCGCGGGAGTTGAGAGACAAAGTGCGCTAGATTTTAGTTTTTTAATGTCTATACCAATCATTCTCGCTAGCCTCGTGTATCAACTAATCTTTGCCGACTATAATACGATTCTAAATGATATAAATGTAGTCGGCACTATAATTGCGTTTGTCACCGCATTTTTTAGCGCACTACTCGGGCTGATTGTTATGAAAAAGATTGTTAGAAAAATGAATCTCATTTACTTTGTACCTTATCTCGTGATTATCGGCGTACTGACTATCATTTTTGCCTAGCGCGGTTATTTTGGCGCGATAATAGCAATATAATACCTTATGGCTTTTTCCTCATTTTTGGTATTTTTAATCACAATGGCGCTATCTATGGTGCCACTAATCGAGTCAAAGGGCGCAATTCCTCTCGGAATGAGCGTGGGTATGTGGGGCGATGCTGCACTTTCTGCCGTATCCGCTTGGCTAGCGACAGTGTTAGGTGGTGTTATTGTATCATTTGTAGCAGTGGCGATTTTTCTGCCTTTTCGCAAGTTGTTAGAAAAAATCAAAATATTTAAAAAACTCTTTGCACACTGCGACCGCGCTGTTATCGAGTGGCTAGCAAGAAGGCAAGAGAAAAAGCAAATTAGAAAAACAAAACGCGAATTTAAAAAGGCACAAGCACGCAAAAAAAGCACAATCTCTAGCCCCGCCCCCGCGGAAGTCGCCTTTACTAATCCCAATACCAGCATTTCATTTATCGCACATTCTACCCCCACTAAAAAAGCCGAGAGAAGTGCGATGTGGGGTAGGTTTTTAATAGCATTTGTATTCTGCGCACTACCCATTCCGCTCTCAGGCGTGTGGACTGCAGGAGCGCTTTGCTCGGTGTTAAAACTCGATTTCTGGCGGAGTATACTTGCCCTGTCTGTAGCAAACACTATAGACTGCTCCCTTGTCGCAATATTTTGCTTCTGGCTCGAGGACTATATCGATTTGATGCTCACAATAATTATGCTAATACTTGTGTTTATAGTAATTTACCAAATTCTAAAATTCATAGTTTTGCGCAAACAAAATGCCAATAATGCGTGAAAAATGTACTTTTTTGCGAAAATGATTGAAATATGCACCTTTATTTGATATAATAACATTATGCAATTTTTACGGGGTGCAATATGGACAAAAGATATAACATTAGACATTCGGCACTAGGCGGACTCTGGGGGCTCGGCGCACCGCTCATAATCTCGATAATTGCCTCGATTATAATTATTGCGTGCGGAGGGACAGAGGGTGCACTCGCTAACAACACAGCCTTTTTGGTCATCGTATCTATATTGACTGAGGCTTCTTTCCTCCTTGTATTTTACCTAATCAGCCGCACGCAAAATGTAGACTTTGTCGAGGCTAGCGGAATTAGAGCAAAAACGCCGTGGTACATCTACCTAATCCTTGCGATTGTGGGAGTCGCGTGCGTGTTTCTATTCCTCCCTATTATCGACCTATGGCAGCAGTTACTCGGGTTAATGGGGTACTCACTAGATGCGAGCCTACCCATGCCACTTGATAGCGCTGGGTATGTGATTTTAGCAATATTCACTATAGGGCTAATACCCGCTGTATGCGAGGAATTCTTGTTCCGCGGGCTGATACTGAATGGTCTCAGAAAGTACGGAATGTGGTTTGCAGTACTAATTAGCGCACTGTTATTTAGTCTAATGCATATGAACCTATTACAACTGCCCTATACCTTTATACTAGGCGTGATTTTTGGACTAGTTGTGTATTACACGCGCAATATTTGGTTAAGTATCATTATGCACTTTTTTAACAACACGACTACCGTTTTAATTATGGCATTTACTCGAGATAGCGGTGCGGAGTTTGTGTGGTGGGAAGTGCTGATTGCTGTAGCGGGAGTACTCGGAGCGGTTGCGCTAATATATTTAATGATGACACTTCTAAAGAAAAAAGCAAACGCTATTGCTGAACCCGATACACAAGATACTCAAACCTTACTCGAAAAAGGTCCGCGAAATCGAATAATTTTGCCACCTATAATTGCAGGAATAATCTTTTTAATAATATTTTCATTAAGTAGTTTTGGAGTCATATGAAAAACAACATTACACAAGCAAAAAATCCATTAATTAGCGATAAAAAAGTGTTTTACGCGGGGCTGATTTACTTTATCTCAATCGTGTTATACCTCGGCGCTCGAATACTTTGGAGCACGGGGGTGTTTAACTCAATTGACCCGATTTTTAGCGACTTGCTGTTTTCGAGTCTAGTGCAAGTCGTGATACTCGCGGGCTTCCCTATAGTGATGTGGATGATATTAAATAAACAGAGCCTAAAACAAACCGCATTGCACTTCTTTTTCAAAAAAATTTCCTTTAAGTCCGTACTAATCTCGCTTGCACTCGGGGTGTTGATGTACTTTGTGGTAATCTGCGCATCCTCGTTTTGGAATACTTTAATTGGCATACTCGGCTACTCGAGTTCCAGCGGTACCGCCACTACTTCATTACCCGTTTGGGCGGCGTTTATTCTCACTTTTATCACGACAGCCCTAATGCCTGGTTTTTGTGAGGAAACTGCGCATCGCGGACTATTGCTAGGAAGTATGAAAAGCAACGGGCTAAAGCGCGCAATTTTACTCACCGCACTCATTTTTGCGCTGGCACATATGAATGTAGTGCAGTTTGGACACGCGTTTGTCGTGGGACTCGTGCTGGGGGCTTGCACATTTATCAGTCGCAGTATTTTTCCCGCAATGATAATCCACGGCACTGTGAACTTCTGCTCCATTTACACTGATTACTCGAGCGCATACGGTTGGTTTGGTGGAAATGTGCTAGACAACTTCTCCTCTTTCCTCGCAAACAGTAATATTTTCGTTAGTTTCCTCGTATCCTTTTTGATTCTAGCAACTGTGATTATTTTGACCACAATCTTGCTCTCGAGATTGTTTATTGAACAAAAACGCGCGAAGTTTCACTCATTCAAGAAAAATTTATACAACTCCGTAAAAGGCACCGAGTACGAGCAAAGCATTAATTTTGAGGATGAAATTCACCTCTACGCGCTATTTAACAAAGCCAGTGCCACTGATTTAAAATCAAAGGTCGAGAGTGGCGAAATTTCCATTCCGCACCTTGAGCGTGAACTCGGACACAGCAAAATTAACACTATGATTTATAGCGAACTAGACAGTTGTAAACGCCCTCGTGCAATGGACAATATCTTTATATATATTACGATTTTCCTAATGGCATTTGTCACCATCGCCACCTTTATTTGGGGGTTGTGAGTTTCTCGATACTTTACGAAAAATTTTTAATAAAAGTGGCAAATACCACTTTTTGTTGTTACTATCCCACCAAACTACAAAAGCACATTGCGCTAAATCCTTATTTTTAATAAAAAAATTCGAATATATAATCAATATTATTGTTTATACACTTGACACAATCAAAGTTTTTGCATATAATATTTTTATATGCGCAGGTGTAGTTCAGTGGTAGAACACGAGCTTCCCAAGCTTGATATGAGGGTTCGATTCCCTTCACCTGCTCCACACAAGTACGGAGTTATTGCTCCGTTTTTTTTATTATGAGTACGCAGTACAAAGGGAATCGAACGGGCACGCCAGGAAAAGTCGCCAGTGGCGAGTTTTCAGTGCCCCGGCGTGATAGTGGAGCAACGCGGAACGGAGCGATTCCCTTCACCTGCTCCACACAAGTACGGAGTTATTGCTCCGTTTTTTTATTATGAGTACTCAGTACAAAGGGAATCGAACGGGCACGCCAGGAAAAGTCGCCAGTGGCGAGTTTTCAGTGCCCCGGCGTGATAGTGGAGCAATGCGGAACGGAGCGATTCCCTTCACCTGCTCCATTTTGTTTGCCTTTTCCACAAGTACTGCGTTACGCGCCACTTTTAGACCGCTCGTACGCCCGAGTACACCATGCGCCCTAAAAGGTGCTTTTTACAAAAAAATCCAAACAAAAATACTCTAAGTATGGAACGGAGTTATTGCTCCGTTTTTTTTATTTAATAATTTTGTATTTTCTCAATTTTCAATTTTTACAAAAAAATTATTTTGTTCAAATAACACTAGATAGACAATTTGCTTTTACTTTTTTAAATTTTTCGTATATAATTAGGTAAGGTTTATACTCTAGATTATAACGGCTTATAAATTTAGAACTAACCTAAAAAGTGTGAAAAATAATAAAATTTAATGTTTTTTCGCATTTTTTAGCCCAATTTTACGATTTTTTATAATTTTTACTAAAACCAAACACAAAAAGGAGTAACATGATGGAACTAAAAGTATTAAAAAAACAAAACAATAGCAATGCCTGTATTGTCTGCGGACTTGATAACCATTCATCCCTAAAAGTGCGCTTTTATGAGTGCGAGGGCGATGTAGTTTGTGGAGTTTTTCACAACGAGGACTTTCATCAAAGTTTCCCAGGTCGTATGCACGGCGGTATGATTTGCGCGGTATTAGATGAGACAATCGGCAGAGCGGTAATGATTAAAAACCCCGACCAGTGGGGCGTGACTGGCGAGATTAAAGTGCGCTATCTCAAACCCACCCCGCTAGAGACTGAATTATACTGCTGGGGTAAAATCGTGAGCGAAAATAGCAGGCTTTTTAAGGGTGTCGGGTACCTCGAGACACCTAGCGGCGAAGTCGTAGCGACATCCGAGGCGACATACTTTAAACTAGAACTATCAAAAATTTCCGATGAAAAACTCGATGATACAAAATGGTATTTTGAAAATGGCGAAATACCCGCTTCGCTAAGCAGTGACAACCTAGATTTGCTCGATACCTTAAGTGCAAAATTAAAAAAATAATTCAAGGTAAAAAGTATGGAAAATAAAAAGAAAAATCCCCGCAATGTCTCTAGTATAGAGGCACAACCTGATGGCACCATCAAAGTGACAATGCATAACACGCCTTTAGTTAAAAACAGCACTAAGTCGCAAAAATCAGCCATTAGACCTACAAATTCTGCGGGAAAGCTGCAAAAATTAACAACAAACAGACAGCAACATACCGAACAAGTTGAGTTTTTTGATGCGACAATTGACTATGATGACACCCCCTCAAGGGACATAGCACGCGAGGTGGAGGAAGCCAAAAATAGAGCCCTCAAAGAACATAAAATGCTAGAAAATTACCGCAATAATCCTCCGAAAAAAGACAAGACTTTTTCCTCAAGCGTAATTGCTAGTATTGTTTCGGTGGCTATTTTACTCGCACTCACGCTAGTGTTTTTCCTGTGGTTAAAGTGGTACCCCGTAGGGTTAGCGTTTGCTATTATTACAATTATCACAATTCAAGTTTGGATAAGTTTTTTAAAACGAATAAATAAAAAGTATGATGCACTCGAGGGTGTATCTGACCAGGATGAAAAAGATTTACAAAATCACTTGCGAGAAAAGTATCCAAACCTCTATGCTACTGAACAAACCGAAAAAACTACCGCAACAGATACACCCACCTCCTCACCCAAAGTTGAGGTTGACTCAAACGCCAAAAATGAAGTAAAAACACCAAAAACAGATTAAAATTCATTGCATAGTACTGTTTTTTCGCAAAAAAAATGCGAAAAAACGCAAATTTTAATTAAACTATTGCTTTAAATACATTGCTAAAGGAATGAAAATATGCTAAAATAACCAAAACAATTTTGGGAGGATGTATGAAAAATGATTTGCATATACGCACCAATTTTTCCGCTAGTGCTAATCGCGAGTGGAACTGGGAGCGAGTACTAAAAAAATGCGAGGAGGCAGGCTTGGACCGTATCTCTATTACTGATTTTGACACCTGCCTTTTTCACCTGATTAACAAGATTTATGACACTTCTAGCCTATTTAGTGGCAAAATTATTACCGGTATGGAATGTGATGTTTGCGAAAACGGTTTAACATTTGAATTGTTAGCATACAATTTTGACCCAATTAAAACATTTAACTGGTCATACGAGACATACGGTACACTCGAAACAAGGCAAACAAAAATCAAGGACTTGCTACTTGATTGTGCCTCAGAAAACGGTTTAAAAGTTGACACATCGAGCCCTTTCAACGGAAAAGTTGATTTTGGGCACAAATATATCTACGAAAATATGATAAAATACCCTGAAAATATTGATTTATTTAAAAATTTCGGTATTAACACAATGAGTGACTTTTATAATATCAGCGCCAAACAAAAAGATTTCCCCCTGTATGTGAATCTCAACCAAGTGTTCCCAACAGTTAAAAAAGTCGTGGACTTCATTCATTCGGTCGGCGGTTTTGTTGTATTAGCACAGCCCTGTAGAAGTAAAAACAAATCAAATCTAAACTTTATTCTCGACACAGCAATCAAAAATAAGGTAGATGGTATAGAAGTCTATCACCCAGCACACACGAAAGAGGATATTGAATTTTTGTTAAAATACGCAATAGAAAACAAACTAATTGTGACTGGCGGTAGTAACTTTAACGGAAAGGCAGAATACTCAGATGTGGGTATAACTAATATAAATAAAGAAGAGACCGAGATTTTAAAAAATATAAAATTATAATAAACATTCGTGCATAGTACTGTTTTTTCGCAAAAAAAATGCGAAAAAACGCGCTTTTCATAGTTCTATGCACTTTTTATTTAAAATATATAATTTAATAACATATTAAATTTTATAAATACAGTCCTAATTATTGAATTTTAGATAGTTTTATGATACACTATTTTATAATAGCAATATAGCATTCTATCTTAAGCAATTAATAGGTTTAAAAATGGAGAAAAATATGAGAAAAATCGAAATAAATCAAGAAAATGTGGAAAAATTCAACCAAAAATGCGAAAAATCACATTTATTTCAATTTAATCAGTTTTTAAACTTTAAAAATGCTAATGAAAAGTCAATTCTTGAATTACTAGAGCAAGTTAAGCAAACACTTAACTTTGCCCCGTGCAAAAAGGACAAGAAAATTAAATTTAATGAGTATGTTATAGCGGACTATATGAACGATTTTTTCTCAAAATATATGCCTCAAAAGGCCCCCGAAGTGCAGCAAATCCTAGACAAGACTCATCCATATTTTATTGATAGCGATGGTAACGCACATATAAATTTCACACTCGCTGGATATAATGATACTCGCGCAAGCCGTGTTTGGCACTCTGGGCGGCGCTCATTTTTACAGTTTGATGTCTATTATCACGATTCAGTCGATGACTTGCGGACTACCGCGCACGAATTGAGTCACGCGATAAGTTCAAGAAATTTGCGCTTAATCGAAAATATACGAGCAGGGAAACCGACTGAGGAGAATTTTGATAAAGATAGCATTTGCGAAATAGAGAGTCTAATCACTGAAAGACTGTTTAATCGATTTTTAGCGAGCAAAGGTCTCTATACCGCGAAAGATTTAAGCAACTATAACAACGCACAACGCAACAGCTTGCTAAATGAGATTAATCTAATTTGCGAGGAGCAGAGTATAATTTCTAACCTAACTTACCCCATTACCTACGAAAGCGTAAATAATCTCGTGAGAGATTTGCAAGAAAGCGGGCAAAATAATTTACTAAAAAGACTCGAAGTTATGGCGCAAGAGAATAAAGATAGCCCCTATATGTTCCGCTATGTGGTGGGTAGAATTGTGGCAGACCAGTGGATAGAGAGGTTTGAAAACGCACCCGATGCTCGCCACGAAATGCTCGAAAATTTCCAAAATTATTTAAATAACACCCATGAAATGACACTTGATAAGGCGTGCGTAACCCTACTCGGGCAAAACTTTGCACAACTAGCAGAAAACTATACAAAAATCAAAACAAACGAAAATCAAAGCACAAAAACTCAATTTTTTTGAGTTTTTTGTTGTTTTTAAACACTATGCATCGACTTACATAAAACACGCTAATACAAAATTAATTATTAGACAGTATATAAAAAACGCACCCACTCGTGTAATACTACACTAGTAGTTGCGTTTGCAAGGACATAAACATTGTACCATACTCGCTCGGTATAGCTCGAGACCTTGTGGCGGTTCCCAAGGCATAATAATCATAATATTTTTATTAAGAATTGTCAAATTGTTTAGACATATTTTACAAAAAT
The DNA here is from genome assembly GCA_949287685.1 of uncultured Christensenella sp. Classification (GTDB taxonomy): domain Bacteria; phylum Bacillota; class Clostridia; order Christensenellales; family UBA1242; genus UBA7867. The sequence continues at coordinate 48,589 of CASEHF010000002.1, forward strand.
GTTTAATATTTGTCATATTTGAAAAGTATGAAAATATTAATCTAATACGCCTTGGCAAAGTAAATTACCTTGCCTTCGCCCTTGTCTAACTTTTTACCACAACAAGCGCAAGTGTCGCTAAACGGAGTTTGGTCGGCTGGCATATTGCGAGTAGTAATTGCGGTATCGGACTTTAATTTTTCCTCACACTCGCGGTCACCACACCACATAGCCTTTACGAAATTCCCCTCGTTGACAGCATTCACTAAATCCTCATGATTGTAGCAAACACGGATATGGCTGTCGCGGAAAGCGCGCGCCTTTTCGAGCATATACTGCTGAATTTCTGTAAGTATGCTGCTAATTTGTGCGGGTAAGTCGCTAGAAATTGGCGCTGTAAACTTTTCATTTTTATCGCGGCGGAACATCGTGAGGTTGTTATTCTCGAGGTCTTTTGGACCAAATTCGATACGCAGAGGCACACCCTTCATCTCCCATTCGTTGAACTTCCACCCCGGGGTCTGGTCACGGTCATCAAGATATACACGAATCCCCGCAGCCTCTAGAGTCTGTTTTGCCTTTGTCACCCATTCCATTACCCCTGCTTTTTTAGCGGCAATTGGGACAATAACCACCTGATATGGAGCGACCTTTGGCGGTAACACTAGACCGCGCTGGTCACCGTGCACCATAATCAACGCCCCCATAAGGCGTGTACTCGTGCCCCAACTGGTCTGATAGCAGAACTTGTGAGTGCCATCTTTATCTAAAAATTTGATATTAAACGCCTTGCTAAAATTCTGCCCTAAGTTGTGACTGGTACCAGCCTGCAGACTCTTACCATCCTGCATCATTGCCTCAATTGAATAAGTAGCATCAGCGCCCGCAAACTTCTCCTTTTCGCTCTTGCGCCCCACAAACATAGGTATTGCTAGCACATTTTCACTAAACTCGCGATAAACCTCGAGCATACGGAGTGTTTCCTCCTCTGCCTCCTCGGGAGTCGCGTGCAAAGTGTGCCCCTCCTGCCATAAAAATTCGCTAGTACGCAAAAACGGTCGGGTCGTTTTCTCCCAGCGCACGACATTACACCACTGGTTAATCATCATAGGCAAGTCGCGGTAACTTTGCACCCATTTTGCAAACATATTACAAATGATTGTCTCACTAGTGGGGCGAACAACAAGTTTTTCACTAAGTTCCTCCCCGCCAGCGTATGTGACAACTGCCACTTCGGGCGCAAAGCCCTCGACATGGTCTGCCTCTTTTGCTAAAAAACTATATGGTATAAATATAGGGAAATAAGTGTTTTTGGCACCCGTTGCCTTGATTCGGCGGTCCATTTCGCTCTGAATATTCTCCCACACCGCATAGCCGTATGGGCGCATAACCATGGTCCCCTTTACGGGGCCGTAATCCGCCATTTCGGTCTTTAAAACTACATCAGTATACCACTGCGGAAAATCGCTCTTGATATCAGCAATTTCTTGTACAAATTCATTTTCTGCCATTTTTTCACCCTTAAAATTAAAAAATTGTAATAATATAATATCATATCTATCACAAAAAAACAACACAAACTCTGTAAATAACCCTCTAATTTTATTAAAATTGCGGAAATATGTAAAGCGGAATAAATTATTCGGTGCGTGGGCGCACTCCCGATAGATAAGTAAGGCTATTCGCTTTGAATGGTTGTCTACGGTTAGTTTAGAGTGTTTTAAGAGGAATAGCTCCTTCGTCGAAGGCTTCGCGGGTCGAGGCTCAGGATGCCTTCCCGTTTACGGGAAGTCTGGCGCGTGAATGTTTATTACAATGAGAAAAGTATACTCTCGCGCCAGCCCAGTACTCTCTGCCACTTAAAGAGGAATAGATCCTTCATCGAATGCTTCGCGGGTCGACACTCAGGATGCCTTCCCGCTTGCGGGAAGTCTGGCGCGTGAATGTTTATTACAATGAGAAATACATACTCTCGCGCCAGCCCCACCATTCCGCTTGAAATACCATATCGCGTGTGCGACTATGCACTTTCTTATTGGGAGTGCGCCTACGCACCGAAGGAGCCAATCCGCTTTTTCCTATTACAATTTTACGGTTGGTTCGAGATGTTTCAATTCTCTTTGGCACATTTAGACATATGAGGCACAAGCATTATAAAAAAGCAAGTAGTGGTGGTTTTACTACTTGCTTTTTTGTGAAAATCAAAATAATTTTATCATTTTGGCGCATTTTAGGCATCTTTAAGCCTACATCAAAGCCTCTTAGCGCACTTAGACATATTTAAGATTATAAAAATCTCTTTTAATTACATATGTTCGCCATACGCGCTTCAATATTACAGGTCTATTTTTAACTGCATATGCCCTACAGCACCTAAAATGCGTTAAATTTTAATATTAAAGTTTAAGTCGTGGGTTGTTCTGGCTCAGGTTCTGGTTCGGGCCCTGGCTCGGTCACCACTTGGAAAACTGCAGTGATTGTGTCGCCATTGATAGCGGACTTCTCTATAGTGAGAGTTAACTCACTACCTACAGTTTCGCCAGCAGAGTTCTGCCAGCCCACAAACTCGTAACCTGCGTTTGGCGTAGCCACTGCGATGACTGTTTCGCCCTCCTCGCTAGTGATTTGCACCTGTCCGCCCTCGCCCGCTACAATTTGGTAAACGATTGGCTCGGGGTAAAGTACGGTCGTGGTATTTTGTGTAATGGCACCACTGCCTGTGATTTGAGTGTCTGGGGTCAAAAGTTCTGCCCCCGTGATAGCAAAGGCACTAACTGCCGAGCCAACAAGGTCGATATTTGCATTCAAGGTGATTAGCACATCGCCCTGTGTATAAGTCGTAAATAGTCCCGCAATATTCTCGCCTGTAATAGTCACTAGACCGCTAAATGTAGCATTAATACTACCCGAATTGTCACCAACTAATGCAGCGCTATTATTTCCATTAATCGTGCTGGCTAAAATGTTTACGCCACTAATAGCACCTAAGTTTTCTCTAGTAATTAGGTAACTATTATCACCATTTACTGTCGCCGTAAGGTTTAGATTTGAAATCGTGCCAGTGGCTGCATTGCTAGCCGCTACGGCGCCGATATTAGCGCATGTAATAGTTAGATTTAGGTTACCCTGTCCAGTCACTCCCGTAATAGTGCCGCTATTGTTAATTGCGACACCACCAACATTCGTGTTCGCCACGATACTAGCCGTTACATTGCCGATTGAAATTGTACCAGCATTTGTAGTAGCACCGAGAGTAATATTGTCAAGGTTTTGGCTATTTATCGTAGTATTTGCGATACTGTTAAGGTTTAGAGTGCCATTATTCGTGTTCACCAGCGCTAAAATACCGTTTGCTACGAAGTTTACTGCATTTACATTCACGGTAGCGCCAGTCATAATCGTGTTACCAATGCCATAAACGCTAATTTCGCCCGAGGTGTATACATTGACATTTGTAAGTGCGACATTCGTAATTGTGTCGCGGTCAAAGGTCTCGAGTACTAAACTTGCGTTGCCATCGGCGTAAATCTCGACATCCTGCAGCACTAAATCGAGCCCCGTTGTCGCACTAGAATACTTGACATTCGTGCGCCCAAAAATGCTGCCGCCGTGAAGCACGACTCCCATATTCTCAAGTCTAGTCACCTGACTATTGCTGAGACCGTTTGCGAAGTCGCTCGTACTATCTACGCGCTCAATAAGTCCATCGCTAAAGCCGCCAACAGTTAGGAATACATCGGTGTTTGTATTAGTATCACCTAGCATCGGCAAATACCTATTATTTAGCGAGAATACCGTGTCGGTAAAGCGGATATAGTAGTCAGTACCGCCGTGGTCGCCTATGTACTCGACAATTCTTTCGAATTCATCAATATTCGAAATGACATATTCGTTTGCGTTTAACGACACCGAAGCACCAAAGCGAGCGGACTCGCCGATTGTAGGCACAAAGGCGCGCAAATCGTAGGCTTTTGCACCATTTACAGTCTTACCAGTGTATACCCAAATGTTGCCATTTAGAGTCGAAATATCAGTCGGTAGCGAAGTAAAGCAATCGCTTGCGTTTGCCCCAAATGTTGCACCATTAGACAAACTATTTGTAATGTTTCCGCTGCCTATCACCGCCCCCGTGCTGCTATCGGTATAAATCGAGGTAGCGAGCCCCGAAACAGTATTTGCAAGAGATACGCTCGCGGTACTGTTTAGTATTGCTAAATTGCTAATCTCGCCCGAAAGCGTGCCGATTAAGGTGTTAGTTACATTTAAAATCGAGTTCCCTCTGCCATCAAGATTTCCTATAAATGCGGTCGTACGCGTATAGATATTAGCGAGGTATGTGTAATCGATATCGCATTCAAGGGCATAGTAACTAGCACCTGCATTATTTAACGCCCAAGCAAGCAGCCCCGCAGAATTAATTAGATACGGACTGTTTATAGAACCTGTACCCGTGTCTCTTAAGTCATCTTCACTCAGCCACTTAAAGTACGGTAGTCCGTAGTTTAAAGATGTGTCTATCGTAAAGGCATTTCCTAAAGACAATGGACTGTCCCCGCGCTGATTAGCAATCGTAAAGGAAGTAAAGTTAATCAGCGGGTTTACGGAAGCCGAGCGCTCGTAATATACGCCTTGCGCATTTGTAGCGCCGCTATAGTTTGCGACCACTGCATTCGTACCAACCTGTCCTGTAGTATCTGTTAAGATAACGGCTGTGTAGGTGTTCTCGTTGTAGAAGTTTAATGTCTCGCCACTCTCACCAGCCACGCGCCCCACGAGTCCTGCTATGTTTGAGTTTGTGTTTGGGTTATGGTTAGCAATATTACCGATTGCATAACTATCGATAAAGGTTAAGCGGGTGTCCGTGTTTGTAGACCAGCCAACTAGACCTCCCAAATTCACGCTACCACCAGTACCTAGACTTTCGCCGGTATTTGATACGCTACCGTATAGATTTATGTCTACATCTGCACCGCTACCGATAATTTGACCGCGGTTGATACCAGCCAAAGCGCCGATATTTGCGCTCCCGCTAGATACCCCGAGGCTAAGGTCGGCTATTACATAACTTGAGAAAATCTTTGCTTTGCTACCTACAACACTAGCAGCGCCTCCAAATACTGCGCCATTAGGAAGTTTTGTAGACACGCTAACTTGTATCTTAGCACCCGAGAGGATAGAACCTTTGCTATTTACCTCGCTTAACTCGGAGAATACTCCGTAGTTTTGGTTTGTGGACTCACTAAATACCGTGTAGTCTAGGGTGTCGATTTCGTTTGCTACCAAATGGTTTCCACCTGCATTGTACCAGCCGTAAAGTGTGCGAGTGGTGTTTAGGTTAATACCACTGATTACCGTACTTGTCTGCAAGTAGTATTTGTATAAATCGCCCTCATCCTCGGCAATTGCGTTGAAGTCATTAGTGTTGCTAACCAGAATTGGTGCGCGCTTTGAATCGCCTGCTGCCACCGTATTTGAGTACAAGGCCTCGTAGCGTGTAATGCTAGGGTTAAAGTTCGACCAGTTGTCGACAACTAACCTTGCGTAACTATTCCCCGTAGGTGATGTTAGGTGGTCCGCAATATTAAAGCCTAGTACGACTCTACTATTGCGCCCTAGCCCCAGTCGGTCGCGCACGGTCAGCCCTAGGTATGCATCGCAATATACACTGCTAGCCAAATCGCCCTCAAAGACTGCAAGGTCGATATTGTTTATACGAGTGTTGTTAAATATTGACACAATCGAATAACCCGACTGAATGAGTGAGCCTTGGTTTACACCCACTACTCCCGCAATCGCGTGAATCGAACTTACACTCGTGGAGTCAACATCGACATTATAGTTTCCGTTGATTTCGATATCGCCGCTATTTGCGAAGTAGTAAACGCTGTCGCCCTCACTCCTACCGAACAAGCCACCGACATTGAGTGCGTAACTACTGGTGAGATTGTTTAGATTTACGATTACATTTGTAGCACTGTCGATTGACTCAATCGTGTTATTTTGTGAGCGCCCTGCAAATCCGCCTGCGTATACTGAGCGATACACATTATTTATAGTCACATTTTGCGCGCTGACTGCGTTAGAGATACTGCTAGCGGTAGTGTGCCCTACAAAGCCACCTATGTAATGCGTAATTACTACATTACTTAGGCTCGTGTTAGTTTGATTTATTATACCCTCCGCATAGGCGTTTTCTACTGTGACATTACCATAAATCTCGCCAGCGAAGCCACCAAGGTATGTGTCTACCACTTCGGTGTATGTATTGTCTCTAGCCGTAATGTCCATATCCACATAGCAGTTTGTTATGCTGGTCGCTCCCTCGGTAGTTGCGTACACTCTACCGAACATTCCGCCCGTATAGGTAGCGGTACTGTCGATTCCGTGATAAGCGCCCAAGGTCTCAGTATCACGAGTAATGTTTACATTCGTAATCGTGCTATCGCGCACAACTCCCACCAGTCCGCCGACATAGCCTATTATTCCTTCGCTAAGGTCGGTAGATAGGTACAAGTTCACGATATTGACATTTTGAATAACCGCGCCATCGGTCGCGCCGAACACGCCTGCATTCATAGCGCCAGTCATAACAATCGGTATGTTATATAAGGTGTGATTATTCCCGTTAAACGACCCAGTGAATGGCGCACTCTCCGAGCCCACGGGGACTGCTGCTACTTTTTCTGCTAAAAAGTCAATGTCCGCCATAAGCACATAGTCTACATCGGGGTGCCAATACATTTGCCTGTAGTCGCTCGCACTATAGATATAGATAATCTCGGGTACATCTTGGATATCGATTGATGGAATGCCATTTTCATTTGAAATGCTATAGGTATCCCAACCGCCGAAAATCTCATCGAAGTTATTTAGCATATAGCCACGAGTGTGCCCAGTCGCGGGCTCTGCACTCGTGCCAGGCTCAAATCTGCCGACTGCATCGAGGTTGATAAAGTTTCCAGTCTCCTGCTCCTCTATGACAGTATTTAGCACAACCCTATCATAAATTTGGTTTACATAGAAGTTAATACTGTTAATTAACTCGTAGTACGGAGTGCTAGAATCGCCAGTATCGTTCGTATGAGTCGTGTAAATCATGCCAGCGTTGAAGCAGTATCCCACGAGTCCACCTTGGGCGCCTGTGCCCTGGTAATCAATCTCGTGATAATAGTTATAGTCGCTAGCAAGGTAGTTGTTTAACGCCACGCAGTAGTCTAGGGTCGTGAGCATATTATTATATTCACTAAATGGATTGCTTAACCCCTCTGGAATACTAGCCATTTCACTAAAGTTACTAATATGCCCCACAATTCCGCCAAGGTATACAGTACGATTTCCGTACACGCCACCAGTCGCGAACACGGCTCTAATATCACCACCCATCGCGACACCTACGATACCGCCGACATTGGCACTATGAGTATTGCGCACGCGCACCTTGCTACTGGTGTAGTATATAGTACCACTCGGCCAGCCTGATGCTGTGTAACCGATATTGAGTCCCACAATACCACCAGTACCTAAGTTATTCTGCTCGGTCTCGAAAATCGTATTGTTTACAGTAATCGTGTTGCCGCTCGCATTTGTAGTCGTGTCCTCACCTGTGTTTGCAAGGTCGACAGCCGCCTGCACTGTTTCGGTATAGTTCACTTTACCATAGCGAATGACACCGTTATTCTGCCCTACTAATCCACCAGAGTACGAATTTCCCATAATTCGCGAACTAGAGTCGATTTCCGTAGTTGCGTTATTCATAACAGAGTGCATACCCAGTGCTCCTGCGACACCACCCGCGATTTTACCCACCACGGTGTGCTGTCCGTAGGCTGTGATATTGTTTAGCACTGCCTCATCCATATCTGTAGTGGTCTTAATCTCGTTAAACTGAGTCAAGTCAACCACTCCAAACACACCACCAGCAAAGCCCATTCGTGTAATTGAGTTTGCAGTGCCACCTAAAATTCTAGCAATATCAATGTTGTAAACTAGGTTTGTGTCTGCCTTGTAGTTCGCGGTAACGCCTACATTAGCGCTAATTAGGTTAGCGCGGGTAGTGCCAGTAAGTAGCCCCGCTACACCACCGACTGCGTTATTCCCTACGACACGAGCAGACTGACCAGTAACCGCGATGTTGTAGATGTTTGCGTTCTCGACTACGCCCGCAAGTGCGCCAACATAGTCAACTAGTGAACACGACACCATACTTACCTCGATATTTAGGTTCTTTACGGTACCGATATGCGCAATTTCACCACTGCGCACGCTATCGCCGCGCGAAATTGTACCGAATAGACCGTATCTGTCTACGCTCTCATCATTTACGGCAAGGTTGAGGTTCTCAAAGGTAAAGCCATTTCCCTCGAAAATACCCGCATAGTTTACGCTAGGACTCAAGAGGGCTGTGTTGACCGAAATATCGCTCTGGTCGATATTGCGCGCCAAACGGACATCGCCTATTATTTTAGTCACTGTCTTGTCGTGCTCAGTATAGTCGTATGTGACCACACTCTCGAGGCTCGTATCGAATGCCTGACTAAACTGCAGGGCTGTAGTAATAGTCACGGGGTCGTACGAGTAATCGGTATTAAAGTCTGCGTTTTTCCCGCTAATAAAGTACGGACTAGACACTTGATTGTAGTAGTACTCAATCGCGCCCGTGTCGGGATTCTCAGTCGTGCGCTCCTCATCTAGTACTAATCTAGGTGTCGCAATTAGGCTCGTGCTAACGAGTTTAGGACCGAAGTTCATTTGCGACTGCAAGCCCTTTTGTGTCACGAATCTATCAGGAGTGAAGTATTCGTTTTCTAAAGATACAAATACCCAGTTGCCTGTAAACTCGCTACCGCTCTCGCCATCTCGCGAGAAAATGAAGTTATTGAACACATTTTTGCCACTATTGCCTAGCATTTGATTTAGGGTTAGGCTCGTTGCCTCCTCTAGTCGAAGTGCGTTTGCACTAAAGCCCGTGTCATAGAAGTAGCAATCTACTATTCCGTTGGGGTTTTGGTTGTTATTAGTTGTCGCCTGTGTACCTGAAATACCTATAAACGGCATACTTACGCTAGTAACTCCCTCACTACTCGTATCAGTCAAAATACTCGTAGTATAGCATCTATTAATTGTGCCAACGCCGCCGTTTTCGTATACAAAGCCACTTGCCTCAATCGATAAAATTCGCATAGAGGAGTAACTGTCTGTTATACTACCATTATTCGAGTAGACAAAGCCCGCAGTCCTAGCACCCGACAAAATGGAGGCATCGCGCTCGGTGCGGGTACTCTCAACTAGGGTGTTTTCGCCAGTTTCCGCGTTGTAACTCGTGTATGCGCCACCAGTGAAACTACCAAAAATCGATGCATTTTGTCCGTTTTCGACCACAAGTCCCGCAGTGGCGACATTGTCCCCTGTCGTACTAGCGACATTGGTAATCACGCCGCCCGTGTAGTACGATGAGGCAATCGCGCCCGCGTTTATAGCGACTAGGCCAGCGAGTTTTCCATACCCCGTGATGTCGGTGTAAATTACACGGCTGTTCGAAATCGCTCCTGTAGCACTATTTGTGCCTACGAGTCCCGCTATATTAAATAGTGCCTCAGTATTTGTCGGGGTCGGCACGGTAACACCTACAGAGGTCCTACCAGCCTCGTACCAGCCACACACTGAACAGTTGTGAATGGTACCATTGTTTGTACCCGCGATAAAACCAAAGTTTAGGTCAGATTGGCTAGATACCGTTATCGGTAGCGCTAAATTTTGCGAACCTAATTGTAGGTTTACATTTTTGATAACGGTATTTTCGGCAACTGTACCAAATAGTCCAAAGTTCTGCCCACTAGTACTGATACTTGCTGGGGTAAAGCGAATCGTGTAGCCATTACCGTTTAGACTGCTAATCTCGGTAGAAATTGGAGTCCAGTTAGTCGTGATTGTAATGTCGTTCATCAATATATAATCGAGTCCAGACTGCATATTAATTAAATCGCGCTCGGTGTAAATCGGTTGTGCGTGCTCTTGCGAAGTGATTTGGAAGAAGTTTAGCGTAATATCGTTTGTCGAAAAACCACGAGTGCTATTTGCAATCTGCGAGCGGTTGAGTAGCGTAAACATTCCGCCCTCGTAATCATAGTACATTTCGTACCTAATTTTTGAACTATTAGACACGCCATTAGCCTCTAGTGTGTAACCCGTGTAACTACCATTCAATATGTCATTAAAAATGCGGTAATTGTTATCCAGCCAAGTGTCATCGGTGTAACTTGCATCAGGGTCGACAAGTGACCAAACATAAGTGCCATCGCTCTGCGGAATATAAGCATACCACCCTGCATACGGGCGAGAACCTATACCGTTTAACCTATTAATTACATCCATTATTTGCTGTCTAGTAGTGTCGTTGTTTGGGTTAAAGGTAATGGAAGTAATAGTCTCGAGGTTATCTAGTGTCGCGCCCTCGAATATGCGCAAGTCGTAGGTCCTGCCATTTACATATGCATATCTAAGGGAGGTCGCTTGGCTCATACCATCTACTAATCCATCTTGTATGCTCGAAATGTAGAAGTTTACGACTAAAAATCTAAGTTCCCTAGTAATCTCATTTATGAGACCCGACATATTCTGCCTACCTGTTAGGGTAACTGTAATCATTTCCCCTACGGGTACGGTACCAGTGTACAGGTAGTACTTGCCCTCATGGAATACGATTTGCGCGCCAAAACTTTTGCTTACCGCATCGACATCTAGCGAGAAACTCTCAAATGAGGAGCCGACCTCGACTATTAGTTCGTTCTCGTTCTGTTCGAGAGTATTCATACCAGCGACTAGCCCAGTGCCTTCGGCTACATATGCGTAATTTACATTAGAGTTATAGTTTTCATAACTTAGGCGCAATGTATCCTGCTGCTCAACTGTCAGCGGTAGACTCATAGTACCGAGCAGCACATCATCAGCATAGATATTTACATTTACGGTAAATTTCGTACCCACTGGCACGAGTTCGGAAATAATCGTACGGATATAGTACGAGCCATCAAAGGTGCCATCAATATTGCTAACTCTGTCAGGTGAAATACCGCTCTCAATAATTTCGACACCTTGTTGCCAACTCCAGTAGGTCGCGATATTGTTCTCATCATATGACAATACGCGCTGGTCGAACATAATCCTAGCACCGTTTACATGGTCACTGGTAATCTCAATTCTATCGTAGTACGCAAAGTACGGAGAAACTTGCACTACGAGCAACCCATACTGCCCCGCAATTAGCGTGTTGGTCGCCTCTTGCCCTGCCTGTTGCAACCTCGAGCCATTGTTCACGGCATCGCTAAAGTGTGCTATGCCTATGTAGTCAATCTGCTGCGGGTAGAAACTCCAACTTAGCGATGCGGTCATCGTAGCAATGGGGTTGTTGTCGGTGTCATTTGCCCAGAATGTAATTGTGTACCTCATAATTGAATCGAGGTTGTCGCGTGCGGCGGTAGTTAGCCTAATTGTATACGGAATCACTAGACTATTATTTACATCATCGTATTCGAGTGTACCGAAGCGCACAACCATATCAGGGCTCTCGAGTCCAGTCTCGGTGTTGATAATTTCATCTTGGGTACCGTAAATTGTGACGCGGTAACCGACATGGTCTAACACTACATCGCCCTCGACATAGTCATCGGTAAACAGCGTAACCGAAGCCACCAGCGCATCATCAGCATAAACTTGAGTCTCATCTGCAAGCCCCATAGCGATACCATTTGCCCCACGATATACTACCGTGTCATAGTTTAGCGACATTTCGTTATTATCGATATCGATGTATGCCGAATATGAGGAAGTAATCGTGCCATCCTCCTCGACATCAAAGAATGTAGCCACCAAGAACGGTGTTACGCGAACGGCGAGCGGAGTCGCAGAATACCTTAGCGATACTATTGTAAAATTATTCTCGCCATATAGATAATATGCGTACTTGTCCCCCTCGACAGTCCACTCATCCAGTCCAAAACTAATTACTGTGTTATCATCCACCGTGAACTTTAGTCCGCCATCGACACTGTCCTGCACTTCGCCATTATTTATGTACTCTACATAAGCGCGCTCGTTGTCGCCATATTTAATGCGGAACTCGTGAAAGGGCGTTGAGTTTTGAATCAAAGTACCCGTGTTATCCGCACCTTCGTAAAGATTAAAGTACTCATAACCATTGATTACTGCGATTTGAACATAGTCGCGTGCATTGTTATTTTGTAGGCTAACAAAACTCAATACCGCCGTACCCGTGCCTACTATTCTAATGCGCGCATCACTAAATGTTACGCCTGTAAACAGTTGCAACACATTTGTGTTCGAACAAGCAATTTGCATACGCACATCGTTTACATTAAGTACAGGGTCGCTAGAAAATGTAAACAAATCGCTCAAATTATAGGTTGGATTGTCCTCATTATAGAATATAATTAACTTTTTCGTGTCGGTCGTATCGTTTTCGTTTGGCACATTTATAATGTTATTTAATCTGTTGTCTGTAAAGGTGTCAAACGAGCGTGCGTTGATAAAGAAGTCGTTTGGCACTACGCGTACAAAGTCAGAGCCATCCGCACGAAGCAAATATGGATATCCGCCATTTATCTCAGCGGAACACTTCCACCTATTAATATCAAAGCCGTTTGATGTATAATAACTCAAAGTTGTCGCATTTGCACTGTTTTTGTCTAAGTAAATTAGGTTTTCAGAACCAGTAAACGCGCTCGGGTCGTTTACCAAAATTATAGTCTTGCTTGCGGCTGTGATTAAATTACCACTACCTGTAGCACTTAAATCCACATCGCTAGTGAATTCAGCATAAACAGCGTTTGTGGAGAGCAGATTGTCTGTAATTATACCCACAAGCGCGCCAATAGTACTCCCTTCCCCTGATAATACTCCGCGCACATAAGCATTTGTTATAGTCAAATTACCCACTGACCTACCAATTAATCCGCCTAAAGTACCATTAGAGTTTACAATTCCCGCGTTGACAAAACTATTTTGAATTGTTGCATTTTCAGTGAGTGCAACCTCACCTACAAGCCCACCTAATACCGCATCGTGTCCAAGTATATTCGGGCTAGATTCGATTATATTGTAGCCCTGTACGATTGCATATGATATTGTACCAGCGGTCAATCTACCCACGAGCCCGCCTACGATACCATAGCCGTTAATTCCACAGTTCGATTCAGCCGTACTGTATACTTCGTACGCTACATCGATAATCGTACCACGGCTAACCCCAGCGATACCTCCCAAAATTCCGCTACCTGTTAGGTTTACGCTACTCATAATATTGCTCATAGTGCCTTCGTTATTTCCAGCCACTCCACCTAGGACTATGTCGGAATTTTGCCCTGTGTTAATCGAGCCATCGACACTAACGCCATACAACGCACTCTCGGCATAGTTTCTACCGACTGCCGCGCCTAGTACACTATTAGAATACAGTACGCTTGGCTGGCTCTCTACATAGTTACTAACCGTTACATTGCTAACGGCAAAGTTTGTGTATTCGGTAGTTAGATTGCTCCCGATTACTCCTAGATTTCGCCCAGCAATCGCGCCAAAACTTACCTTCAATGCATCACTAGAAATTGTGGCAGTAATGTTCGCGCTAAAATTGTTTACGACACAGTTTGTCCCGACTTGACCAATAGCACCTAGGTTAAACCACAAATCAACCGTACCACTCTGCGAATTGTTGTTTGCGTAGACTACATTGTTACAATTTACTGACACATGGTCGAGAGTACCTATACGCTCACCGCTAGATGCGAGCCTACCGACTAGCAGTCCGTAATCATAGTTATTTCGACTGGCGACTCCCGAATAATCTCGCCGACTCGTGGTCTGCACAATCGTATAACTATTTAAATAAAAGTTTACATATTTAATTTCACCAGTCACTACACCGAAAATACCATAGTACATCGAGTGAGATGCGGAGTATTGAGGGTCCGCCTCGGTTAATTCCTTGCGAATATTCCACCCTACTATACTCTGTATTGTGCCGTTACCACTCTCGCATCCCATTGAAATAATGGAACCGCTAAATGGAGTCGTAGCATCACCGATAGGAGTCCAGTTTGGGTTGCGCGCAAGGTAATTACTCATATCAATCGTGTTCATTAAGTAGTAATTACTCGATAAACCGCGCTCTGACTTCCCAATTTCGGCTACATCCTCGGCATTATACAGCCTGTATCTAACATTTACACCATCCGCTACCGTGATAGGAATACGGCGAATAACGGGACTGTTCGAGGGGTTTTGTAACTGCGGAGTTAAGGTTTGAATAGACTCGGCGCTATCCTCGAGAATATCTTGAGGCACGATAAATAGGAAGGCATATCCCGCGTTTTTGGGCTCTACATAAAAGTCTCCCGTATTTGAATCTCGCCTAATTGAAGCGGTATAACTCTCGTACTGTGTTGGATTATAGGTGTTAGTACGGGTAAACACTTCGTAATAGTCGTAAATTATCTGCCCGTTTGAATCGCGCATACCAGAATCCAGCCGTACGATATTTGAGCCTTCACGAGGGCTGTCTAGTTTGTCTGCATCAAAGATTATATATTCCACATTCGGGTTTGTAGCGTTACTCGGCATAACGGTTAAGTCTAAATCAAAGCGCGCATTTGTCTTATACAACTCAAAATATAGTCCCTCTGAGTTTTGGTCACCATACCCGCCCAGTAGCAACTCTGTCACCAAGGTTACCTTTGTAATAGTCACGCTCTCAGTTTCCGAGAACACAATACCATTAATATCCGTAATAGTAACAGTTACCTCTACAGTGATACGGCTCTGCATACTAGTTAGGGGCTGCGCTGTGATTGTAGTCGTGGCGCCGCGCTCGTTACTCAATGTTAACTTATCAGTAGAGCCGCCCGATTCACTACGCACAGTCCAAACCGCACTACTAGCCTTTCGCTCGGAGTTTTCTGGTAGCACCTCGACCGTTAAATCAGCGGTACTGCGCTGTGAATCGTAATAACTCTGAATATTTGCCCAGTCCGCAAGCAAGTTTAAGTCATTGGAGGCGATTAGATTAATTCCCGAAATAGGTACAAACACATTTATAGTAAACTCAAG
>CASEHF010000003.1 GCA_949287685.1 uncultured Christensenella sp.
TGCAATAAAAAGGACAAGGTCACTTGCGCTAACTAGCACAAAAGTTTTTGAGTGGCTTGCGCAGTGGTCTACCGCAAGGCGTAGCCGCGGATAGACAATACCTTAGCCCGCGGAAGCCTCTTTAACTTTTCAAAAAACAAGACAGTAAAAGCCCGTATTTAGCGGGATTTTTTTGTTGTATTAAATTATATTAAGCGAATAGATACGGTACGCGAGCTCAGCGCGCGGCTTACATAACATCCTAATATATCGAAATTGATATTTAGATTTTATTTTAAAAAAAATCAAAAAACTCTTGCTAATCATTAATTAATATGTTATACTAATAAATATCTTACGCCGAAGTGGCGAAATTGGCAGACGCAGCAGACTCAAAATCTGCCGAGAGCAATCTCATGCCGGTTCGAGTCCGGCCTTCGGCACCAAAAAACACCTCCAAAAAGAGGTGTTCTTTCTTTGTGCCGAAGGCCGGACTCGAACCCAAGGGTTCGCACCGTTCGGCTCAAGCCTCACTCTCACGCCCGCCAGCAAAACGAGTTTAAGGATACAATATCCAAGTCGCCCTTATAGTGGCAAGTCTTTTTTATCGAACCTAAAGACACCGATAATAAAGGTAACTATACCGATACCTAGCAGTATTGCAAATTTCCAGAGGTAACTCAGTCCACCATCGAGAATAGCAACGGTATCAAACAAGCTAATCACCGATAGGTAGTTAAAGAAGTTCATAGCCTCGATTCGCATAGCGCCAGGCACCACATTAGAGCCGAACAAACCTAAAATCGTACAAACCAGCGAGAATATGGTAATTCCGCCACCGATACTCATAGAGTATTTTGTGCGATTGAATAGCGCTGAACACATAAAACAGAAGCCCGCAATCGCAAACATTGTGAGGAATGCGCCTAGGTTAAACAGGAGTATTTCGCCATAATTTATAGCAAAATTATTTCCCCCGACCGCCCACACGGACACGACACTCACCGCAGTCAGGAGTAAATACATCGCAAGTAATGCGACAATTAGGTATGTCATTTGCGTAACGGTCACGGTACGGCGCTTTGTCGGGGTCGACAGCACATACGCCATAGAGCCACTATCCACCTGCCCAGCGAGCAAGCCATTCGCCACCATAATCACGAATACCATTGGCAGCAGCAAGCCCGCAATTCGGTAGAAAATTGACCCGATAATCAGTCCGTAAATATCCATATTCCCGAGTTCTGCAAGCGCCTCGCCTACTTTTTCGGGGATTTGGTCGGAAATGCTCTTGGTAGCCTCATCTCGAGCATCTGCCTTTTGCTCTGCAGTGGCTGCCGCATCTAGTCCTGCATTAATATTGTCCGCCTCGTATTCCGCAAGCCATAGAGTATATGTAGAAATTGCCGTATTCGAAATGACCTTTACGGACACTGCAAATTGCTTTGCCTCATCCTCGGTAGCGCCCTCAGAAATCTGCATATCATGAACGGTGTCATACATCATTTCGTTTACATAATGAGTGGCAATAGGCTCGTAATAAGAAATATCAAACCCCGCTGCGGTAATATTGCCAGCCTCGATGTCTGCCTTGTACTGCGCGATTGCATCACTAGCCAAAGTACGCGCCTGCTCCGCTCTGTCCGCAGCCTCCTCTGGGGTCATATCCTCCTTTGCAACCTCACGGTCGTACGCCTGTGTATAAATCTCGGCGAGCATATACCCCTCTAGCAAATCTATACCCGATAGCGAAGTGTTGGCACTATAAAAGGTTAATAGCCCCTCGAGCATAGGAGTAATTTCCTCTAGCGAGTAGCCCATATTTTCTATGATGCTACCCCAAGTGTTTACAAACTCCGTAACGGTCTCGGTAATAAAAGTCTGCTTTTGCTCATCACTAGGCTCAGCACCCTCGTTTGCCTCGATGTACGCCTGCACGCGCTCATCATAGGGCGAAGTCACCATACCGAGCATAGCGCTCAGCCCATTAGTTTCATTATACATATCTACGGTCGTTAGATATAATTCGTAACTATCGACCGAGTTTTCCTTTAGATACGACTCTTGATCTGCCTGGGTAAAGACATTTTTTAATGAATCACGAATATCATTAATACCTAGGTTCCCCAAAACCACAATGACAATCGCTAACATTACACAGGTGGCGACAGTCACCACCAGCCACTTCACCCAGTTAGCCTTCATCGATTGTTTAAACAACGCACTGCTAAACATTTTTCTCCTCCCTTTGCCTAATCAATACCTCGCGGAAGTATTTTTCCAAATCGTATTTAACTTCGCTAATAAATTTTACATCATAGTGAGTTAGCGCCTTAAATAATTCGTTTACATTGTCGCTATCCACCTTAATGGTCACCTGATTATATTTTTCTTGGTCCCGAACAATCTCAAACTTGCGCCGTTTGAAATTCCTGTAGTCAGTCACGCCCGTAAACTCAATTTTAAAAGTCCTAAAACCGCGATTCTTGATTTTTGCGACCTCTACTATATCTATAATACGCCCATTCAGTATCATAGCCACTCGGTCACACAAATCCTCGAGTTCATCAAACATTTGACTACTCATAAAAATCGTTTTGCCGCGCGCCTTTTCCTCGTGCAAAATGTCTAGAAATGTAATACGCATCAGCGGGTCGAGCCCTGTAGTAGGCTCATCGAGAATTAGAGTCTCCTTATTTGCCATTAGGGCTGCGACTAGCGCGGTCTTTTGCTTCATACCCTTACTCATACGCTTTAGGTTTGCCGAGGTGTCGAGTTGCAACCTCTCAATCAGCTTATTCGCGTAACTCATATCCTCTAGCCCCAATAGTTCCGCCTGACTACGCAAAAATTCCGTACCCGTAGGCAGGTCTGGAAAAGCGATTTCTCCTGGCACATACTCGACATTTTCTTTGATTTTGCACGAATTTTTCCACGCATCTAGCCCATTTACCCTCACATCGCCCTTGTCTTGCTTTAAAAACCCCATTATGTGGCGAATCGTCGTCGTCTTGCCACTGCCGTTTGTGCCGACAAAGCCGAATACTTCGCCCTTTTTTACCTCAAAGTTTAAATCAAATATGCCGCGCCCGCCACCGTAGTCTTTTGTTAAATCATTTACCACAATAGCGCTATCTGTGTTACTTGGGTTGTCTTTTTCTTTGCTCATTTAAACACACCCCCAAAATCTTTGTCCTCTTTATAAAAATGCATAAAGTAGTCCTCGAGAGTATACTTGTTTTCTATAAACTCCTCGACTTTATACTTCGAAATAGCCTTAATTAACTCGTTTATTAGCTTATCGTTTACCGCCACCTGCACCTCGAGTTTGCCCTCATTGACACTAGAAATGGCTATGCGCTTTGCCTTGTCCGTGTTTTTCCTAAGGCGCGGGAATTCTTGCTCAAACTTATGTAACTCCTCTAAATTGCTAAAAATCACCCTAAAGGTCTTGTTCTCGTTGTGCTTTATAGACTTTGCCGCAAACTCGGAGACAATGCGCCCATCTTTTATAATAGCGATTCTATCGCAAGTGTCCTCGACCTCATTAAATATATGCGAGGAAAGGAAAATAGTCTTGCCGCGCTTTTTCTCATCTTTTATGAAGTCGACAAACACCTGCTGCATCACGGGGTCTAGCCCACTCGTAGGCTCATCGAGAATCAATACCTCGGGGTCGTTCATAAACGCAGCGACTATTGCGAGTTTGCGCTTGTCCCCTAGGCTCATTTTTTTTGTTTCGCCCACTGGGTCAAACTCAAACTTTTCGAGCAAAAACTCGATTCTATCGTTTGAGGCATGTCTTAAGTCGCGCATCATACGAATAAACTCCCAGCCAGTCAGCCCCTCAGGCAGTGCGATTTCTCCAGGCAAATAACCTATGTATTTAAGTATCTCGTAGTAGTACTTAAACGAATCTTTGTTAAACACCAAAATCTGCCCTTTGTCGGGTTTGGAAAAGCCCAGAATGTGGCGGATGGTTGTGGACTTGCCAGCACCATTAGGTCCTAAAAAGCCGAATACTTCGCCCTTAGCAACTGATAAATTTATATCGAAAATACCACGGCCGTGTCCATAGTCTTTTGTTAAGTCGTTAATTTTAATTATATCTTCCATATCATACCCTCTCTTAATATGGATTTTCTTTATATTTATTATATCATATTTATAAAAAAAATCAACATTATGAGCAATAATATTGATTTTAAATAAATTATTAATTTATGTATAATTTTTTATGATTTTTGGCGCATTTTGTTGACTAGTATAAAAACTACACTTCCTGTATTTATACACTTTATATTTTGAGATGATTTAAGAGGAATAGATGCGGTGCGTAGGCGGTGCGCAGGCACAGTGCACCAGCTCAAGCCTTTTTTGAACTTTGGCTAGCGCGTATATTTATTAATTAATTTTTACCTTATTTATTTGCATTTTTCGCACGGTAGCGGGCTTGGGCGCGCTTGTCGTGGTCGAGAATGATTTTGCGGAGGCGAATACTCTGTGGAGTTACCTCGAGCAATTCATCATCGTTTAAAAACTCAATCGACTTCTCCAAACTCATCTTTTTAGGCGGAATTAAATGCAGCGCATCATCAGAGCCCGCAGCACGCATATTAGTCAACTGCTTACGCTTGCACACATTTACGACCAAATCATCACCGCGAGGGTTTTCACCCACAATCATTCCAGCATACACCTTGTCCCCAGGGGAAACGAATAGAGTGCCGCGCTCCTGTGCATTTGCGAGCCCATAGCCTATACACTCGCCAGTCTCGTGAGCGACCAAAGCGCCACACTGTCTGCGCTCGATTTCACCCTTGTAGTAGTCGTAGCCATAATGCACGCTACTCATAACGCCCTCGCCTCGGGTATCGGTCATAAACTCGGACTTGTATCCAAACAATCCGCGGCTAGGAATCAAAAACTCGAGCCTTGTCCTGCTGCCCTGTGGGCGCATTTCGAGTAAATCACCCTTACGGACACCCATTTTGGACATCACGGTACCCACGCACTCCTCAGGCACATCGATAACCAACTTATCAATCGGCTCCATTTTCTTACCAGCATCATCGTACTTAATGAGAACCTTTGGCATAGAAACCTGAAATTCATAGCCCTCTCTACGCATATTCTCAATTAAAATTGACAGGTGCATTTCGCCCCTACCGCGCACACGAAATGCCTCGGTCGAATCAGTGTCCTCGACACGCAGAGAGAGGTCGCGAATAGTCTCCTTGTATAACCTCTCGCGCAGGTGTCTACTGGTGACAAACTTCCCTTCTTTTCCTGCAAAAGGGCTATCGTTTACCATAAAAGTCATCTCGACACTCGGTTCGCTAATCTTTACAAACTCGAGCGGCTCGACATTCTCGGTATCACAAATTGTGTCACCAATCATAATGTCCCCGAGCCCTGCTACACACGCGATATCGCCAGTCGTGACTTCATTTGTCTCGACCTTTTTCATACCATCGTAAATAAACAACTGTTGCACGCGCACGCGCTCCACCTTTTCAGGCTCAAAGTAGTTTGCAATCGCCACCATCTGCCCGACACTGATTTTACCATTCTCAATCTTACCTACGGCGAGTTTGCCTAAAAAGTCGCTATGCTCGGTATTGCTAACGAGTAGTTGCAGAGGCTTTGTCTCATCTCCGCTGGGTGCTGGAATGTGGTTAATAATCTCCTCAAAAAGAGGCTGCATATCGGTGCCTTGTTTATCCTTATCCTTGCTAGCAATCCCCAGCCTTGCAGAAGCATAAATTACAGGACTGTTTAACTGGTCATCGTTTGCATTTAAATCAAACATTAACTCCAGCACCTCATCCTCGACCTCTGCAATACGAGCATCGGGGCGGTCGATTTTATTTATTACTACAATCACCTTTAGATTCAGGGCTAGCGCCTTTTCTAGCACAAATCTAGTCTGTGGCATAGTCCCCTCAAAGGAATCGACAACCAACAGCACGCCATCTACCATTTTCAAGGCGCGCTCGACCTCGCCTCCAAAATCCGTGTGCCCTGGGGTGTCTATGACATTAATCTTGTAGTCGCGGTAATGTATGCTCGCGTTTTTGGCTAGAATAGTGATGCCGCGCTCGCGCTCCAATTCGTTTGAGTCCATTACGCGGTCGCCGACCTCTTGATTACTGCGGAACACACCACCCTGCTTCAACAACTCGTTTACTAGACTGGTTTTACCGTGGTCTACATGGGCAATAATTGCTATGTTCCTAATTTTTTGTTTATCCATTTTTCTCTCCTAAAACAACAAAGAGCGTGGCACGCTCTATGTAAAATATTATTTTGTAAAGTTTATTATAGCATAATTTAGTGCATTAATCAATACATTTTTATTACATTAATGCGGAATTTTTAAAATAATCGCGTTAATACTTTTAAAAACGCTCTAGTTTCATCTCGCCACAGTGTGCCTGCCTATCTATTTAGATTTATGGAATAAGTGGTATTGAGATTTTTATTTAGCCTGCCGCTTTGACTTCCGTTTTATCCTGTAATTTTATCCGATTTTGGCTCCAGAGTTGACATTACCCCTTAAATTCTATATAATTGAATAGTTTAGGACAAACCAGCCTCACTCATCGCGACAATTTAAGGCGTACGGTCACCAAAAATAGCGCTTTTAGGCGGTGTATCTAGGCTTAAAAATACTTTTTACATCGTTTGTCGCTGACAAAACCGCGCCCCCTACACAAAATATATTTTACGGAGAAATAACCTTGACAAAAACAAAAAACACGACTCTATTTGCTCTTTTTTTAATCATTGTAGCGAGCATTATGTTCACAGGATGTGGGCAACTCACCACTCTAACCACTGTGTATGCCGATGGCTCGCGTAGTTATTCCTACGCGATTACCCTCGATGACACCGTTCTAGATGCCTATGACCTTGATAAAACCGAGGTTATGAGCGCCATTAATAGCGTGGTGAACACTTACCGCGACACCTTTTTCTCGGGGCGCGACACTACAGGTGTGGAGTTAACTCACGGAATAGCCGAAAATAGCAGTGATGTGTATCAAATCTTGCTCACATTCTCCTCGTTCGATGCGCTGTGCGCCTTTTTAGGCACGAGTCCTGAGGAGGTAGCCTCCACCCCCGCCACAATTAAAAAGGGTATTTTTGTCAGTCAAGAAGTAATCGCAGATAGTAATTTAACAGATAGTAGTGAGTTGTTGGTCGAGATGTTTCTAATCCCCGATTTAATCGAAGGTATCAACATCGCCTTTGCGGAACGCTTTTTTGGGGGTGACCGCACGATTACTAATCAACTGTTTAACGCAATTGACACCTATATCGTACGCGCATACCCGAGCAGTCTAAAAATCAAGTCTAACGCCGATGAGGTGGCTACTTTGATTACAAACTACGGGGTCACCGACCCGACACCCACCACATACTCCGCCCACCTCTGGCACTGCACAATGGGTGAGCCTGTCCCGCATATATATGTCTACCGCGATGTCTACCTCAATGAAAACCGAATTGCGTGGTACCTACTCGGTATCGGTATTGCCCTTGTTTTCGGTGCGATACTAGCGGCGGTGCTGTACTTTAGACACAAAAGTGGCAAAGATGAACCGCCCAAAGAGCCTGCCTTTACCGTGATTGATAACGGCAAAATGCTGATTTTTGAGCCAAAAAATACCGAGCCTAATATACAAGATATCGCCCAGCACGACCGCACTTTGCAAACCGACACGCCTCCGCCCCCGCCTCAAAAAAGCCCTGAGGAAAACGCCCCCGTACAGAGTGATTTAAGCACAAATCAAAGTCAAGATACCAATTGCACACCCGCAAAAGATACCGAGATAAACAACAACGAAAAGCAGAATAGTACAGAGCCCCACACCGACACAACTACTAGCCACGATACTCAAAATACTAGCCAAGTTAGCGAAAGCACCCCAAACGACATAACCGAAAAAGACAATAATAAATCATAATAACGCATTTCAATCTAAAAAACACCAAAAGGACCGTAAAATGGAAGAATTTGAAACCTACAAAGAAATGTTTAATGGCTACGACACAGTCGAGCGCGAACTCGGGCATTTCCCCGCCTTTATAGACAGCGTAATTAGCGATATCAAGGTAAACAATCGTGAAATTAGCCTCGATTTTGCACTGTTTGCGGAGGAATATATCGCGACCATCGAATTAAAAAACGCCGAAATTGCTACCCTAAAGGTTGCGACCGCCAACCCCAATATGGATGCAAACTATATCTATAACATAGCGGTTACTACCGAAAAAGAACGCCTCGTGTTAGTGCTATACGGATTTGAAGCGGAGGAAATCTTTAAAGCATATTTTACCGATGCGAGCATTCACATAACCGCGGACACGGAGCGCAAAACTCGGCGCTTTATCAACGCAGTTTTTCACAACCTCCCCAAACTCAACTAATCTAACTAGCACAAGTTTAGTATAAACACAAAAGAAAGGTACGAAATTAACTTTTCACTAGACAAAACACTTTAATTGTGCTAATATTAAAAATATCTATCGATTAGGAGAAAAAATATGACAAATATTACTTTTTATCGTTGCCCCGTGTGCGGCAATATCGTTATGAAAATTTTAAATAGCGGCGTGCCTGTAGTGTGCTGTGGACAGCCTATGCAGGAATTAATCGCAAACACTACCGATGGCGCTAGTGAAAAGCATGTGCCTGTGGTAGCGCTACTCGATAACTCCGTAGGAGTAAGTGTTGGGGTCGTGCCTCACCCAATGACAGATGAGCACTACATTCAATGGGTTTATCTCGAGACCACTATGGGCGGGCAATTCCACTACCTACACCCAAATGAGGAGCCCGATACTACCTTTACCCTCGCCCCAAACGAGCGTGCCTTGTGCGTGTATGCATACTGTAACCTCCACTCCCTATGGATGCACGAGGTTGACCCCGAAAAAGACCGCCAATTTATCTAGTTTGAAAAAGACTTTGTTCCTAGATTATTAAACAACTTTTTAACAAAAATTTGATTATTAAACCTTTAATAAATATCTTATTGTTAAACTATTTTTAAACCTCTAATTTAAAATTTATTCGAATATTAAAAAACACATTTTTGCGGCATAGTCGCAATTTTTAATCACTATGTCGCAATTTTTATAGGCTAAGTGGTATTTTTAATAAACTTGCCTAGCCCTAATTAAACTATACTACATTTTAGACAAGAAAGGAATCACTATGTTAGAAAAAAGATATGACTTCAACTCGCGCGAAAAGCACTGGCAGGAATACTGGCGTGAAAACGAAATTTACAAATTCGACCCGCAGGCAAAGGACCGCTATACCATCGACACCCCGCCACCTACAATCAGCGGTATAATTCACCTAGGCCATGTGTTTAGTTACACGCAAATCGATGTAATCGCTAGACACCAGCGTATGCTAGGAAAGTCCGTATTTTTCCCTTTTGGGTATGATGACAACGGTCTCCCTACCGAGCGCTATGTACAGCGCGAAAAAAAGGTAAAAATGGCAGAAACTACTCGCGGGGACTTTATAAATCTTTGTCTAGATACAACCAAGCAAATGAAGGAAGTCTACGAGAATGTATTCTCGAGCGCAGGTCACAGTGCGGACTTTAGCCACGCGTACTCCTCAATTTCTCCGCGCACCCAAGAGATTAGCCAGCGCAGTTTTATCGAGTTATACAAGGCTGGTGAAATCGAGCGCCGCAACAGCGCGAGCCTGTGGTGTCCTGAGTGTAGGACCACAATTGCGCAGTCCGAGGTCGACACTGTCGAGACTGAGAGCGTGATGAACTACATATACTTTACCGTAAAGGAAAGCGGCGAGAAACTAAAAATTGCTACCACCCGCCCCGAACTACTGTCTGCGTGCGTGTGTGTGTTCGTACATCCCGAGGACAAGGCGCGTATAAACCTTGTTGGCAAGACCGCTATTAGTCCGCTATACAACCGCGAGGTGCCGATACTTGCGAACCCCGATGTAGATATGGAAAAAGGCACTGGGGCTGTAATGTGCTGTACCTTTGGTGATGAGGCAGATGCCAAGTGGCAAAAGGAATTTAACCTACCCGTACTCGAGGCAATCGGCTACAACGGCCGTATGACCGAGTTGGCGGGCGAATTTGCGGGACTAAAGATACGAGAGGCACGCGAAAAAATCATTGAAAAAATGAAATTAGAGGGGCTACTCTACGACCAAAAACCGCTCACCCACTTAGTCGCCACTCACGAGCGCTGCGGTACCGAAATTGAACTACTAATAAAGCCGCAGTGGTTTATCAAAATGCTAAATCACAAAGATGAGATATACAAGGCTGGCGAGCAAGTAAAATGGTACCCCGAGCATATGCAAAAGCGCTTTTTAAACTGGGTCGAGGGGCTAAAATGGGACTGGTGTATCAGTCGACAAAGATTTTACGGGATTCCTTTCCCCGTGTGGTATTGTGCCGACTGTGGCGAAGTGATTTTGGCAGATTTGGCCGACCTCCCTGTAGACCCCACGGCTTCTACTCCAAAGCACCCGTGTCCAAAGTGTGGCAGTACGCACTTTGAGCCTGAGCGCGATGTAATGGACACTTGGGCGACAAGTTCCCTCACTCCGCAGATTTGCACTGATTTGATTACTAACAAGGGACTAGACAACGCTTATATTCCTATGGACCTCCGCCCGAATGCGCACGACAACATACGCGTATGGGACTTTTATACCATTGCGAAGTCGCTACTGCACTTTAAGAGCCTCCCGTGGCGCGATGTGATGATTAGCGGCTGGGGACTGAGTGCAACGGGTAATAAGTTGTCAAAATCTAAGAGTTCGGGCGGCACCCCTACCCCATTAGAAACATTTAAGCAGTATTCTGCCGATGTAACTAGATACTGGGCAAGTAATGCAAGCCTCGGTAAAGATGTGTATATCAAGGAGGAGGAGTTCAAAAACGGCTTTAAACTAATGCAAAAAATTTGGAATGCGAGCCGCTTTGTGCTATCTTTCCTCGAGGAATACACCCCTACGCAACCTACTACACTCCTCCCTATGGATGAATGGATACTCGACCGCTACCGCACGACTTATCAAAAATTTATGGCGTACCTAGATAGGTACGAAATGGGACTCGGACTAAACGAACTCGAGCAACTATTCTGGACTTTTTGCGATGATTATATCGAAATCGCGAAAAACCGCCTGTATAAACCCGAGATTTACGGCGAGGCGGCAAAAGAATCCGCGCAGTACGCCGCTAGTATGGTGCTAAACGGAATACTAAAATTATTTTCAATCTATATGCCGCATATTACCGAGGAGATTTATCAAAGTTATTACGCCACACTTGAGGGCGAAAAATCTATTCATATTAGCCGTTACCTCGACCTCGGCGCACCCCACGACACTCGCGGGGGCGACATCGTGTGCGATATAATTTCTCAAATTCGCGGATTTAAGTCGCAACAAGGACTAAGCATAAAAGAGGAACTAAACAAAGTAACACTTACAGGCTATGATGACTTTGTGCGCGAGTGTGCAGATGATATCAAGGCCGTTTGCAATATCCAGACTCTCGAATTTAGCGAGGGCGAAAAGGGTGTCTTTATCGAGGCATAAAGCCCCCTTTTTTTATTAAAAGTAAAAAAGTGTTGACAAATTTAAACTTTTATGTAAAATTTTATCAACTTAAAAGAGCAACTGAGGTAAACTAAATGAGAATGTTAGATGATGTAATTGTAATTAACGATAAGTATGAGAGCGAAGGCGTAAAAAAAGGTATGCGAGGGACTATACTTGATGCCGATATTCGGTGGAATAGTTTTTGTGTTAATTTCCAAGACCAGCGCGTATACGATAGGGAATTTATGAGCGTTGAGGACAATATATTTAAATTAGAGGATGATATTTACACCGCCATTAAAATTGAGGACTTGGAATTGTTTAAGGAGGGCGGTATGACTGATGAGGGCTTATATAGGAACCTGCCCGAAAACCATAAAGATTGGTGGTGCAAGGTCGAAAACGGCTTTATTATGAACCTTGAGGGTAAAAAGAAAAATAAAATTCCATACGATTACGATAGTTAAAACACCTATTATGTATGACTATACTAGGAGACTTCTATCCTGATATAATTATAGTTTTGTATTATACGATTATGATAGTTAAGCATAATTAAACTTAAAAATTTTTAGTTTTTAAATCTAAATAAAAAGCCTAGGCTATTTAGTATAAAGTTAGAGTAATTTAAAGATTGCGCTTTAGGAAATGAAATTTGTATTTATAAGCATTTTCCTAAGGCGCAACTTTTTTTACTAGGGTATTGAAAAGTTAGGCGCAGTGTGTTATAATATGGAAAAACAAAAAGGAAGTGACACTATGCGTGAATACACTCACGGCAAAACAAAGGTCTTTCCGCAGTATTACTACCAAAAGCCCTTTGTACCGCTCGATAATGTATACCAAAACCCCACTCGCACCAGTTTTTTAATGGTAAATCAAAACCTGATTACCCCAAAAGAAGCGCGCTGGTTAATAGGCAAAAAAGAGAGTACCGCCACATTCGGCCCAGGCCCACTCGGAATGGCGAAGTTCGAATACTACGAGGGGCGACTGTCTCCTATCGTTCTTGCTGCCATTGAACAGACCTATTTTGACAACGATTACGCCATGCAAGGGACAATCCTCAAAAATCTACGCAACATTGTAGGGGTTGACTACCAAAACCTAATGTTTTATGCGCAGAATAAAGAGGCGGAAAACCTAACCCTGCGCATATTGGAGCGCGACTACTACCTATTATGCAATCTAGCCGCACGCGCGGTAGTCGAGCGCATAATTACTGGGCCCTCCCGCGCCAATATTTCTATCAAACTCAGCGAGCAGTTTAACAAGGTCGCACGCT
This sequence comes from uncultured Christensenella sp., assembly GCA_949287685.1. Classification (GTDB taxonomy): domain Bacteria; phylum Bacillota; class Clostridia; order Christensenellales; family UBA1242; genus UBA7867. The sequence goes on from CASEHF010000003.1 coordinate 12,882, forward strand.
TGCCTATTACCTACACCCCAAACTTTACGACCACGCTCGCAAATGAGGAATATATGCTTGACTTTATTCACAAAAACGCCCTCAGCGATGCGCAAATACGCGATACTATTTATAGGGCAATAGATGCGTTTCCTCTCACAAAGCCCAGCCCTGACTTTGTGTCCAACTGGCGTGCGTATCTCGATATACACCTAGCAGAACTCGGCACCAAGCCACCAGCCCAAAGCACCACCCAGAAAGTAGGTGTGATGACTGACTTTACCCCAACCGCGCGAATGGGCGACCTAATGGCGACACTTCCAAAAGAAAAGCGGCGCTTTGGAGTAGATGAAAAGTACATAAAAGCAGGCGATTTTGTCGACTTAAAGAGTTTTTTTAATGCCGATGTTGCAAATATTTTTTACGCCCCTAAATACGCGCTCGAAAACGAAGAGGGACACACAGCCTTTACGACTATGCAGGAGCAAGAGGCGTGCTTTTTAGGATACGCACAGCGCGCGATGACCTATAGGTTCTTAAACACGCTCGAGTACCTCAAGAGCATTCACAAAATCGAGCCCGAGACTATAGATATCCTCACCCCCCTATTATATTCAAATCTATTAGGAAACAAAGTTAACCTACTCGTAGATTTCGGCAAACTCTACTTCCTCGTTACAAACAATCAACTGTCTGCACTGCGCCCGCATTACTTTAGTCTAATCGAGGCGGAAAAAGCAAATTTAAACTGGATTTATGCCGACCATTGCGAAAATCTGCAAGACAAATTACCAGAATCTCGCGCCTTGATAAAACCGTGTCTAAATGCATCTACTCGGAAGCAAGCAGACTTATTCCGCTACACAAACGATTTACAACCACAATACGAGTATGTGTTCTCGAGACTGTATAGACAGGACCGCACCGACCCTATCGACTATAAAATACAGGATGGCGGGAAATATGCGTATTACAAGAAAAAAATACAAAACGACTTGGCACCCGTAAACGAAAATGATTTTCACCCCATAAAAGATTTTAGTAGATTCTAAAATCTTTTTTCTTTTCAATAACTAAAGTCTAAAATAACCGATTTAAAATCATAAAGTTATTTTTGTCCGCATAACAAAATAAAAACGCCCCAAAACTGCAACTAAAAAATCAATAAAATCACTTTAAATTTACGATTTTCCGTTCACAAATTTTGAGGTCATTAAGTGGTTGATATTAGCATAAAATAGTATTGTTAGGGTGAAAAGTTATGAAAATACATATTTTTTACGGTTTTTTCGCGATTTTTTGCGTATTTTTCACAATTTTCGCGATTTTATGTGCCGCGGGAGTGTGGCGGATTGGTTTGGTCGAGAGTAGTAGTATGTCTCCCGCGCTCCAAAAAGGTGACTTTGTCCTATTTAGTCCACAAGCGGAATATGCAATCGGCGACATTGTGTGCTATATAGATGCTTCGCGGCTAACCGCTCATCGCATTACCGCAATTTCGCCCGAAGCTATCACCACAAAAGGCGATAATGGCGCAGTGACTAACACATTACCAGCCAACCAAATTTTAGGCAAAGTCGTGCTAAATTCCTCATTTTTAGGTGGAATATTAGCATTTTTTCAACATTTTTGGGGTATTTTTGTTATTTTTCTCGTAATTTTATTTGTTTTTGCCCTTACAAAAAAGCGAGACAGTCTCCCTCAGCGCGGTGCATAGGCGCACTCCCGATATAATGTAAATAAGGCAACACGCTTCGTGTGATTTTTTACGGTTAGTTTGAGGTTGTTTAAAGCGGAATAGGTCCTTCGTCTGAAGGCGCTGCGGGTCGAGGCTCAGGATGCCTTCCCGCTTGCGGGAAGTCTGGCGCGTGAATGACTACCACAATGAGAAACGCATACTCTCGCGCCAGCCCCCTCATTCCGCTCTAAACACCATATCGCGGGCATGACTACACACTTTAAACCAACCCAAAAAGCGTTTTTTATATATTTTTTTTGATTTTTTAAGCATATTTTTTATTTTTTATAGAGCCACTTTGACTCCGTAGATGTGCTTTTCCGCCTCAATAATAATATTCGACATCGTACGGACTACATTTACGGGGTCGATACCCGAGGCAGTCTCCCCCGATAGCATTGTGGCGGTCGTTTCATCATAAATAGCGTTCGCCACATCGTTCACTTCTGCACGGGTCGGGCGAGTCGAGTTTGTCATACTCTCCAGCATTTCAGTAGCCACAACGCAGGTCTTTTTCTTAACATTGCACAGCGAAATCAACTTTTTTTGTATAGGCGGAATTTTCTCGAGCGGAATCTCCACCCCCAAGTCACCGCGCGCCACCATTAGCCCATCGCTAACATCGAGAATCTCCGCAGCGTGCTTGACTCCCGAGGCGTTCTCGATTTTTGAAATAATTTTGATGTTTTCGCCGCCATTTTCCGCCAAAAACTTACGGATATCGAGGACATTTTGCTTGTTGCTGACAAAACTAATCGCTAAAAAGTCCGCTTTGTTCTTAATTGCGAACTTTATGTCGATTTTATCCGCTTCCGAAAGATATGGAGTGCTCGGCACCAGCCCAGGGACATTTAGTCCCTTGTGGTCCGACAACTTCCCCCCAAACAGCACGCGACAATGAATATCGGTGCTAGTGACCCTTTCGACACTGAAAATCATCATTCCGTTATTGGCAAAAATTTTGTCGCCCGCTTTCACATCACAAACTAATTGCGGATAGCGCAGCCCCACGATCTTTTCATCACCAACAACCGCGCGGCTAGTAAAGGTAAACTTATCGCCCTCGACAAGCATCACACTACCATTGCGAAAGGTACCTATGCGGATTTCTGGCCCCTTGGTATCAATCATCAGTTTGACCTTACCCGCATCGCGCAAGGGCTGGAGTTTGTCAATCAGCGCCTGGTGCGACTCCAATGTCCCGTGGCTCATATTTAGCCTAGCGACATCCATACCTTCTTTATTCATTTCCGCCATAATGCTGGCATCATCGCACGCAGGTCCGAGCGTGCAAATTATCTTTGTAATTCTCTTCATAATGTATTATTATACTAAATCAAGCGAAAATATACAAATCAAATGTCGTATTTTATGTAAAAAAGTCGACTTTGTATGAAAAAATGACACAGTGTTCAATTTTTCGGTATAGCAAAAAACATTTGCTTTTTTTCGCAATTCTAGTATAATGTAGATAAAAGGAGAGGAATTTATGAAAAATATCATATTAAAAATCGAGGACCCAAACGCTCAGGTTAGCCCCTATCCTGAGATTTTACCCCAGTACCCCGATATGTTAAAAAAGATGAAAGACAGGCTTTACCACCTAAACTCACGCAAGGCTTCCTCTGAGAAAAAAGCAGCAGCCACGCCTAAAACCAAGGTGTAAAATTTGTCTTTATACAAAAACCGCACTATATAGACAGTGCGGTTTTTTATTCATATTTACTTTTTTAATTTTCGCCTCTACGACAAAATCAACCAAAGGCGTACCGTTTTCATTAATCTACTACCCAAAGTACCGACCTAGTCCTTTATTTGCGCCTCTGCTAGCATTGCCGAAGGAATCTTGTTCGGCGCGCAACTGATGCAATCAATTTTCAACCGACTAGCCAGTCTCAAGGTCTCGGGGTCGGCGGTCTGGTTACCTAAGAGCCAAATGCGCATACGGGGTTTTACCGAACGCACGCGGTTTACGGCGATTTCCATCAACTCGCTCACACCCACCCTATCGACAGTCGCAAATGGGTCAGTAAATAACAGGCTGTCAGCGTAATACTCCTTTAAAAACTTTGTGCAATCATCGCGACTATAGCCAAATGTGAGTTGAGTCAAATCATTTACGCCAAAGCACACAAAATCTGCGACCTCGGCAAGTTTGTTTGCTATCAAGCACGCGCGCGGGGTCTCAATCATACAGCCGATTTCGTAAGCAAAGTCAAACTTAATCTTGTCACTGAGCGCCTCTACCGCCCTTTTTATCTCGTATGCCACCGCCTCAAATTCTGGCACTAGCGACACAAGTGGCACCAAAAAGCGAATTTTTGGAGTTTTACGCTTGCGCCTACGGGTCTCTAGCATTGCATTAATCACGGCGGTGACTTGCGCATTCACAAGTTCGGGATACATAATTAATAGCCTGCACCCACGAATACCTAGCACCGGGTTCGTTTGAGTGAGGTTGCCTACCACCTCGCGAATCGAGTCATAACTTACCCCCATATCGCGGGCAATCGCGCGCAAAGCATTCTGTGAGGAGGGAATAAACTTATGGAATTGCGGGTCCATTAGGCGCACAGTTACCTCGTTATCCCCCACCGCGTTAAACAAGTCCACAAAGTCCGCAGTTTGCGCCTTTAGTATGCTTTTTAGGGCGCTTTCCCGCGTTTTTTTGTCGGTAGCCAGCAAAAACTGGCGTATTGTGCCTATACGGTCGGACTTGAAAAACATATTTTCGGTACGCACAAGCCCTACACCTTCGGCACCGAGTTTGAGCCCGCGCTCGACCTTTTCAGGAGAATCGGCATCTGCATAAATCGGTATCGAGACACTAGGGCGCGCCCAGTCGATGATTGTGCCTAAATCGCCAGTTAATTCTGGCTCGTATAAAGCCAAAGCCTCACCGTACACGACACCACGCCCCGCATCCATACTAATCATATCACCCTCGTGATAGTTGATACCGCCGAGTTTTATCGAGTGTGTATTCTCGTTAATACTGAGGCGCTTGCAATTCAGCACACACGGTAGTGCAATAGCGCGCGAAACAACTGCCGCGTGACAGTTTGCGCCACCGCTAAGAGTGATTAATCCCGCAGCCACCGCGATTCCCTCGGAATCTTGCGGATTTGTGCTTTCGCGAATTAGTATTACGGGCTTGCCCTCGCCCGCGTACTCGAGCGCCATTTCAGGAGACAAGGCAATCACGCCGCTCGCGCAACCTGGGTACGCACACAAGCCCTCGCCTAGCACTCGCGCCGCCGCCAGTCGCTCGCTCGAGAAAACAGGCTGCAGCAAGTTTTTAATACCCTCGGCATCGATGTGTTTTAACGCTTTTTTGCGGGTAAATACTCGCGCAGCGGCGAGGTCGACTGCGATTTTTACCGCAGCCTGTGGCGTGCGCTCCGCAGCCTCGACCTGCATTAAGTACACCTTGTTCGACTGCAGGCAAAACTCAATCGACACGGCATCTTGGAAATAATGCTCGAGTTTGTGACACACTTCGCAAATCTCGGTATAAGCAGCAGGATATGCCTTTTTTATTTCCGCCATATCGTATGTAATGCGCGATTTTAAGAGGTTTTTGTCTTGAGAACGGCGGACAAACTCGCCAGTCACCTCGTTTTCACCGGTTATTAGATTTCGAGAGTGCGCTACTCCGACTCCGCTCTCCATATCATAGTTGCCGTACACCATAGCCTGAATTGTCACCGCGCAGCCGACATCATCTGCTATATTATTGATACGCCTGTACGCGCGCGCACGCGGACTCTCAAAACTATTTAGCCCCGCCCTAATCGCCTCGATTACCTGACTACGAACATCTTGCGGGAATGCAGCCTTCATTTCTTTTCTATAAATTTTTTTAAACTGCGAAATGATTTTTTGGAGCATTTCAGGCTCGGGAGTGCCTGCATTATCTATACGAATGCGATTTTCTGCCTCGCGAAATTCGTTTGTATCGAGCCCTGCGACTATTGTCGCGTAATCGCGGATAAAGCGACAGTAAATCTCCCACGCAAACACGGGATTTTTGGTAGAACGCAAGATTTTTGAGACAATTTCATCGTTTAATCCAATGTTCAATACCGTTCGCGCGAGTCCGCGCATTTTTTGCCCAGCACCCGTGCGCATACTAAAGAGTAAAGGCTTTTCGCCATCGCCTAAATACAGCCCCACCTCGTTTTCGATACGCTTTATCGCACGCCAAATCTGCTCTAAAAAGTCATTGGTGAGCGCGCCTTTGTTATCTAAAAACTTTCGGCACCCTTCAGTCGAAATCGTAAAGCCCACAGGCACGGGCATTCCCATTTGAGTCATAGCGGCGAGATTTCCACCCTTAATCCCAAGTAGCGCAATGTCGCCAACACCGCCTTCGGTAAAATCAAAAACATACTTTTTTGACATAACAACCTCTTTTTGTTTAATTAATTATAGTATAACAAATTTAATCAAAAAAGTAAAAACAAATTGATTAAAAATAACAAAAAATAAATTAATTTTAAATTTAATTTTTTAGTAATTTTTCGTTTATTAAAGTGCAAAATTTCGTGCAATACTTATTGACAAAGCACCTATAAGTTGCTAAAATATATCTTAATTTAAAAGGCACCAAAAAATCTCGAAAATTTGCTAAAAATCACAAAAAACACGAAAAAATAGCAAAAAAAATCGATTTTTTACGCTTTTTTATTAAATTTGGAGGAAAAAATGAAAAAAATTGTAACGCGCTTTGCTCCTAGTCCTACAGGGTATATGCACATAGGGAACCTACGCACTGCATTATACTCCTACCTACTAGCAAGACACAATAATGGAAAATTTATTTTGCGTATTGAGGACACCGACCGCAAGCGCTTTATCCCTGGAGCCGAGGACATTATTCTCAACACTCTAAAAACAACTAAACTAAATTACGATGAGGGTCCTGACATTGGCGGGCCAAACGGTCCCTATCGCCAAAGCGAGCGCAAGGATATCTATCTTGAGTATGCGCAACAGTTACTGGACACTCAAAAAGCATATTACTGCTTTTGCGACAAAGATGAGGAAAACGACAGCCCCGAGGGTCACAAGTGCGATTGCGCTACCTTGAGCCCTGCGGAAATCAAAGCAAAACTCGAGGCAAAAACCCCTTATGTCATTCGCCAGCGCGTGCCAAAGGAGGGAGTTACCACCTACCACGACCACATTTTTGGCGATATTTCTATAGAAAACAGTACTATGCAAGACATCGTGTTAATCAAGTCCGATGGCTACCCCACATATAACTTCGCCCACATTATCGATGACCACCTAATGGGTGTCACGCATGTGGTGCGCGGCAGCGAATATCTAACAAGTACGGCGCAGTATGTCGTGCTTCACGAAGCCCTCGGCTGGGAGACTCCTGAATACTACCACCTCCCTCTAATTATGGGGCGAAATGCTGATGGCGAGGTTAGCAAACTCTCCAAACGACACGGTTCGGTAAGTTTTGCCGACCTAGTGGAAAACGGGTATCTACCCGAGGCGATTATTAACTACATCGCACTCCTCGGCTGGCACCCCAAGGATGATGAATTGGAGTTTTTGACCCTCGAGGACTTGGTGCGCGAATTTGATGCTGATGACATTCGCAAATCTGCGGCGATTTTTGATTACGACAAACTAAAGTGGATGAACGAAAAATATATCGCTAATTTGAGTTTGGAGGAATTTGGTAGCCGAGCAAAACCCTACATCGACCAAGTACTTACACACAATTTAGCAGACTACGAGGCACTTTTACGCCTTTTGCAGCCGCGTGTGCAAATTTTGAGCGAAATTCCAGAAAAAATCAAGTTTTTTGAGGCGCTAGAGGATTTTGACATCAATCTACTCGCAAACGACAAGAAAAAAACAACCCTAGAAAACGCTCGCGAAATTTTGAAAAAAAGTATCGATATACTAAACAAAGTCGAGGCTTGGAAAAACGAAGCATTGTTTAGCACGCTAAACGAAGTCGCTACCGCCTTAGGGCTAAAGCCTATGTCGATTATGTGGGTGATTCGCCTCGCTGTGTCAGGCAATCTCGTAACTGTCGGAGGCGCTACCGAAATTATGGAAGTACTCGGGAAAGATGAGAGTCTCACCCGCCTCAACAGCACACTTGACCGCCTGCAAAAAATGCAGTAAAAAATACTAAAAAATTTTATTAAATATCAAAATAAATAAAAAGAAATAATTAAAAAATTCTGCAAAAAATTATTAAAAATATAATGATTTTTTGTATTAATACAAACTAAAATTAATCTAAAAAATGCACCGCAAAACCTATAAAAAAGTGGTGCATTTTTTGTTAAAATACTTGCATAGTATTGTTTTTTACACAAAAATAGCGATTTTTTGCATTTTTTAGGTACTATGCATTATTTTTTAAGTAAATCCCACATTTAAATAAATGGTATAATACTTACTCCAATTTTTGAAAGAATATAATTAAATAATTAATAAAATTAAACTAAATTATTATTTAAATTAAATGCAACTACGCATAAAGTTAGCACGCAAATTTTATAAACAAACTATTCACGGCAAAATTATTTTTTATGTTAAAATACTTTTGATTTTGTCAGTTTTGTGGTATAATGTTTCAAAAGGAGTTGTCTATGCCTATTTACTTTTCGTTTTCATATATAGGGCTAATAATTTCGATTCTAGTGTTAGCGCCGTTTATCGCAATTTGGTTTTTAAAGCCTGTCAACATTCCTAAAGAAATAAAAGGGCAAAATGTAATCTTAACTATACTCACCTATCTCGGTCTCGCTGGGTGCATTGTGTTCTTATGCTCGGCGCAAGAGTACTTTAACACCGCCAAAATTGTAAATTCAGCGTGGTTTTGGCTGGTGATTGTGTCATTTATAGGTTTTGTCGTATTCTGGGTTAACTACTTTTTTGACCGCAATTTTGAAAAACTATTACAGGGGTTCGGCTTTGTGCCTATGCCCATAGCATTCTTTACGGTGCTGACAATGTGCTTTACCTCGCTATTCATAAATCACTTTTGGATGTGGCTAGCAACAGTCGTGCTGGGAATCGGTATAATTGGCAATAGCCTGTATATCTATTTCCAAGTCACAAAAGATGAGGCAGCCGAACAGAAAAAACGCCGCGCGGAAAAGAAAGCTAAGCGTATGGAGGCAAAGCAACAAAAGAACAAGAAAATTAATAAAGTAAACGAACGCTAAAAGTTTTCCACTTTTCCACATTTGCAAGGTGAAAGATTGTAAATGTGGTATTTTTTATTGCAAAAATGTATCATTAGTATAGATTTTTAGGCAAATTCATATGTTCGAAAAATTTTAAAAAATTGAATAAAAAATCTGTGATTTTTTTAGTCAGTGTGGAAAACTGCCTACTATGTGCCATTTTTTATCACCTATCCCTACAAAAAACTAACACTTAACTACCTAAATTTATATAGTTGAAAAACTTAAAATCGATTAAAATTGTTAAGATTAAATAAAGAGGTTTGGAGCCCTTGAATAAAGGTTCTAAACCTCTTAAAACATATCAAACTAACCATAAAATTGTAGTAAAATAAAGTGGCAGAGAGCACTTGGGCTGGCGCGCAAGCAAACACTCTTAATTGTTGCTAAGCGTTTCGGCGCTAGTGATTGCCACATTTAGTCTAAATTTAAATCTATTCAACTATTTTTCTGCACTAGCGATTGGCTTGTTTTTCTCGTTTATGAAATTGAGAATATAGTCATAGACCTCGGCGCGGAATGTTTCATTGAGTATTTCGTGGCGACCATTTGCCCATAGTTTGTAAGTCACATCTTGAATACCGTGTTCGCGGTAAAGAGGCGCGAGTTTGTCAATAGACTTGTGATTTTTGCCACCCACCAAGTCTCGCTCCCCGCTGGTAATAAGTAGCGGAATGTCCTTGTCAATGCGGTTGAGTGCTTGGTCCTTGTAGATTTTTTTCAAATTCCCAAAAAAGGAGCGATAGAATTCGGCACTAGCAACCCCGCCGCAGTAAGGGTCGTGCTGATAGTCATCAAAGATTTTTTCATCGCCCGTGAGCCAGTTGTTATTCGTAAACCCTTTGCCGTAATTTGAAAATGTCATATTATAAATCATCTTTGCTGGCGCATCTTTCCCCTTAAAGGCGCCCGTGATGTCAGCCACCATTTTCCCCAAGACTATTTGCATATCACCGCGATAGCAACTGCTGCCGACCAAAATTGCAGCGGTGTGTTCGTGATAATTCTCGATAAAACTTTGCACTAGAAAACTACCATAACTATGTCCCAGCACAAAAAGCGGCAAATTATATTTTTCGAATAGCGTGTCCGCTAACTTTATGAGGTCGCGCACGGTGTCCGCGAAAATATCACCGTTGTATTTGCAAACATTTTCGGGCGCGCCAGCGGTTTTTCCGTGTCCACGCAGGTCGGGCGCCACCACGATATAATTGTTTTTATTCAAAAAACGCGCAAAATCATCATATCTTAGCCCGTGCTCGACCATACCATGCACAATCAGCACAACTCCCTTTGGCTCCTCTACCTTGTCCCACATACGGACATATACAGGATACTCGTTGTAGCCATTGAAAAAGGCAGAACGAAAAACCTGCTTTGGCGCCTCAACCATAACCTCTTTAAACTCGGGCGACTCAGCGGCCTTTTTTGTCGCCACACCATCAATTTTAAGTTTGTTTTCCATACTCTCCTCCCCTCTGTCTATATTAAAATTATTATAACAAAATCTAGCACTTTTTACAAATTAAAAAAGCAATCTATACTAAATTTCCCAATTTTAGCTCAAAAATTGTATTTTTTCTGCATTTTTTACGATTTTTTGCGATTTTTTATGATTTTTTGTAATTTGTTGCTTTTTATTTACCATTATTAGTCTTATTGATTTTTAAGAGGAATGACTCTTTCGGCGCGTGGGCGGTGCGTAGCCGCACACGCAAAAAAATAAAAGCCGCTAGGGCTTTTATTGTTAATTAAAAGTGGCTAAAAATATTTAGTAATTTCCATTACAGTTTGAGTGCCGACCCTTATTAGTTGCTTGTGTTTTCAGGACTCTCGATGTTGGTCTCTGGGGAAGTTTCCTCGGTGCTTTCTAGGTTTGTCGCCTCTAAGGTCTCAGCATTCGTAGTCTCATTTGTGGTTTCTGCATCTAGAGCAGCGTTTGGCTCGGCACCAGCAGTGTCGCTAGCGCTCTCCTGCTCAAATTTTTCGGCAAACTCGCCAGCGGTCGGCAGACCATCGTTTTCCTCAGGTTCATTTGCATCGCCAGAGACAGTCGCGATACTAGCAATCGAGTTGCCAGCGCGGAGTTTCATCATACGCACGCCCATCGAGGTACGGCTCACCTTGCGCACATCGCTAGATTTCAGCCTAATTGTCATACCGTTGTTCGTAATCAGCATAATATCATCATTCGGCTCAATCTGTCTAAGTCCCACGAGGTCGCCAGTTTTGTCATTAAACTCGCCAGCGCGCACACCCATACCACCGCGCGACTGCAACCTATAGTCGGCGATATCAGCGCGCTTACCAAAGCCGTTTGCGGTAATGGTCAGCACCTCCATATCCGGCTTTACGACACACATATCCACGAGTTTTGCATCCTCGGTTAAGTGCATAGCCTTTACGCCGCGAGCGCTACGACCGAGCGGGCGCAAGCCTTTTTCATTAAAACGAATGCACTTGCCATTGCTGCTGGCAATCAAGATATCATCGTTGCCCTTACTGCGCTCGACCTTGATAAGTTCATCACCCTCATCGAGGCTAATCGCGCGCTTACCGATTTTCATAATGTTAAAAAATTCGGTTATTGGGGTCTTTTTAATCAAACCATTGCGCGTGGTCATCACTAAGTAGCCATTGGGCGACACTGCATCGACATATTCATCAGCCTCCTCGCCCAAAATCACATCGCGGTAAACTGGGTTCTCAGTGGATACAACATTACCCTCGGTATCCACGGCGTAATCGTTATCCACGAGCGTATAATCGGGCTTTCTGCGACCTGTTAGCATATCAATAGGCAGACAAATCATAGCGGTCACGCGCTCATCTTGGTTGAGTTGTAATAGGTTAATTATCGCCCTACCCTTGCTAGTCCTACTGCCCTCAGGTACCTCGTATGTCTTAATCGAGTACACTTTGCCGAGGTTCGTAAAGAACAGCAAGTTGTCGTGAGTATTTGCGATAAATAGCCTATTTATATAGTCATTGTCCTTTGATTTGTGCGTGGTCATACCGACACCGCCGCGATTCTGCGTGTGGTACTCGGATAGTGCCATACGCTTGATGTAGCCTTGGTTAGTCATAGATACGACCATATCCTCGCGCGCGATTAAGTCCTCTATATCAAAACTACCGATATCGTGGCTAATCTCGGTGCGGCGCGGAGTGTTGTACTTCTCCTTAATCTCGGTCAACTCGCGAGCAATAATCGCTAGCACTTTGTGCGGGTTCTCAAGAATAGATTCGCACTCTGCAATAAAAGCGCGTAAATCTTTTAACTCCTGTTGCAACTTTTCGACCTCTAATGCGGTGAGGCGTGCCAAGCGCATATCGAGAATAGCGTTCGCCTGCTTCTCACTCAACTCGAACTTAGCGCACAAGTTGTGCAGAGCATCGGCGCGCTCCTTACTACTCTTAATGATGTGAATAACCTCATCAATGTTAGCAAGTGCGATAACCAAGCCCTCGATAATGTGGGCGCGTTCACGGGCGCGCTCGAGGTCATACCTAGTTCTGCGGGTGATGACCTCCTTTTGATGTTCGAGATAGTACGACAACATTTCCTTTAGATTAAGTACCTTTGGCTCCCCGTTTGCGAGCGCTAGGAAAATAATTCCCATACTGGTCTGCAACTGACTGTGCTTAAACAATAGATTTAGTACCACCTGCGGGTTGGCATCGCGCTTGAGGTCAACTACGACTCGCATACCCTGGCGGTCGGACTCCTCCTTAATGTCAGCGATACCCTCGATTCGCTTGTCCTTTACGAGGTTCGCCATTTGCACGATTAATTGCGCCTTGTTTACCTGGTACGGAATCTCGGTAATCACGATTTTTACGCGATTGCCATCATCCTCGATTTCGGTGCGAGCGCGCGTGATAACCTTGCCGTGACCGGTCTTGTACGCCTGTCGAATACCCATACGCCCCATAATGATACCCCCTGTTGGGAAGTCGGGCGCCTTTATATAGGTCATCAACTCATCAATCTCAATTTCTGGGTTATTAATGAGTGCAATCACGCCATCAATCACCTCGCCGAGATTGTGTGGCGGAATCGCGGTAGCCATACCTACAGCAATACCATCAGCACCGTTTACAAGCAGGTTTGGAAAGCGCGCGGGCAAGACCACGGGCTGCTGCAAGGTATCATCAAAGTTCGGGCAGAAGTCCACCGAGTCCTTGTCGATATCGCGAAGCATTTCGTAGGCGATTTTACTTAACCTTGCCTCGGTGTAACGCTGGGCGGCTGCTGGGTCGCCATCGATACTACCGAAGTTTCCCTGTCCCTCGACAAGCGGTGCGCGCATAGTAAAGGGCTGCGCTAGGCGCACCAACGCATCGTATACGGCAGAGTCGCCGTGCGGGTGATATTTACCCAACACATCGCCGACAATACGCGCGCATTTACGATAAGGTTTGTCATTAAATAAGTTTAGTTCGCCCATACTATACAAAATTCTGCGGTGCACGGGCTTTAATCCATCGCGCACATCAGGAATAGCACGGGACACATTTACCGCCATTGCGTAACCGATAAAGGACTTTTTCATTTCATCGACAATGGGCTGCTTTACGACACGAGTGTTGTCAATCTTGATATCCTCGGCTGGAGTCCCGATAGTAGGCGTGTTTTCTTGATTTTCCATAATTTTTTATCCTTTTTTATGATTTTTATATCTTTTTTATATCTTTCGAGCAATGGTGCGCACGAATATTTGATTTTTGTAAATTAATTAGATTAATATTACTTTCTTTTTTTGTCTCTGTGCATATTTTAAAGCCTTGTACACACCACTATTTTCTGTATTTCTTATATAGAATAGAACAATGTCACTATTATCTATCATACTACAATTTCTATAATAAATTTTAGTATACCAATAATCAAAAGCCAAGGGCAACAATATATAGTCTTCATATTCGTTATAATTTAATTGAGACCTATATTTTGTTAAATATTTTTCATCCTCCAAACAATATACTCTTTTCAAATAAGTATACACTTTTTTTAACTCCGTTACTATTTTATAACATAAGGAATCAAATTTGCCAAAACCACCAAAATAAAAAGTGGTTACTTTATGTTTTGTAATTATTTCAACAAAAATTTTTTTTAATTGTATCTCAATATCATAATCGTTGTTACTTATTTCTTTATGACCAAAAACTGAACATATCTTTTCTTGCATAATTACACCCCAAAAAGAGTGTACTATATGCTTTATATAAAGTCAAGGATATATCCCCGATTATTTTTTGCCTATAATGGTACACTTATCAAAAAAGCAATGAGGGATAATATGAAAATAAGTGAAGCAATTAGTGATAGAATTTTAGAGTTATGTCGTGAGCGCAACATTACGCCGAATAAACTCGGTAGGCTCGCAGGTCTCGACCCAAGCACCATAACTTCAATTTTTTACGGTAAGAGCAAGAATCCTGGGATTGTCACCCTCCTATATATCTGCGATGGACTCAATATTTCCCTTGCTGAGTTTTTCAACACCGACATATTTAAGTCCAATACCTTTGAGGACTAGCAAGTAGTCTCGCACGCAGTGCGGCGGGGTAGCCCCCGCGGGCGATGTTGTGTAATATTGATTCGGGTATGTAGTAGATTTGGATAGATAGTGCCGCAGATACAAAGCACACGGCAGGCAGTGTGTAGGCACACACCCGATAGAATATAATAAGGCTAAGCACTTTGAATGATTGCTTGTGATTTGTTTTGGAGTGCTTTAAAGCGGAATAGATCCTTTGTCTGAAGGCGCTGCGGGTCGACACTCAGGATGACCGATAATTTTAGGTATAGGACAAAGTAGATGGTGCTTTATCTATCCAAATCTAATATGTTAGATACCCGAGCCCGTGACCTCGATAGATAGTGCGCCAAGTACAAGGCGCGACCCTCATCTCCCCGAAGGCGCATATACAGAAATATGTAACTGAGGGGAATGAGGTGAGCAACGCAGTAATTGGCGTGCTAGATATCGAGGTCAGTAACCAAATCATGATTCTCCGCTATAAACTCCCTCCTCAACTCCGGCTGCTCGCCCATTAAGAGGGTAAATATCTGGTCCGCCTCAAAGGCATCATCCATAGTTACCTGCAGCATTGTGCGGGTCTCGGGGTTCATAGTGGTTTCCCACAACTGCTCGGCATTCATCTCACCTAGACCTTTGTAGCGCTGCACCTCGTAGTTCTTTCTACCAAAACTATCAAGATACATATTCATTTGGTCCTCCTCACCAGTAAAGAAGTATCTGTCGCCGCTAGGGCGTTTTACGCGATACAAAGGCGGCTGCGCAATGTACACATGGCCGTGCTCAATCAGCGGGCGCATAAAGCGGAAAAAGAATGTAAGCATAAGAATACGAATGTGGCTACCATCGACATCGGCATCGGTCATACAAATAATTTTGTCGTAGCGGAGTTTTGACTCATCAAACTCGTTACTAATTCCACAGCCAAAGGCGGTAATCATCGCTTTTATTTCGTTGTTTTCGAGCACTTTGTGAAGTCTGGCTTTCTCGACATTCAAAATTTTACCACGCAGCGGCAAAATCGCCTGAAATTTGCGGTCGCGCCCTTCTTTTGCGGTACCGCCCGCACTGTCACCCTCGACTAGAAAAATCTCGCACTCGCTGGCGTTTTTGCTGGTGCAGTCGGCAAGTTTACCCGGTAGCGAGGTGGACTCAAGCACACCTTTTCTACGGGTGAGTTCGCGAGCGGAGCGCGCTGCATCACGGGCGCGCTGAGCGGTCACGCATTTTAGCACCAATTCGTGCGCTGGGCTTGGGTTTTCCTCTAAGTACGCACCAAACTCCTCTGCCATCGCCTTTTCGATATAACCGCGCATTTCGGAGTTTCCGAGTTTTGTTTTTGTCTGTCCCTCGAACTGCGGCTCGGTGAGTTTTACCGAAATAATCGCAGTAATTCCCTCGCGGACATCCTCCCCAGAGAGTTTGTCTGTTTCTTTTAGAATTTTGTTCTGCACTCCGTAATCGTTTATGATTTTCGTGAGCGCGTTCTTAAACCCGACCAAGTGGGTACCGCCCTCCTCGGTGTTAATGTTGTTCGCATACGCGTGGACAACCTCGTTGTAGCCATCGTTATATTGAAAACAAATCTCGACCTGATAGTTGTCTGCCTCTTTGTTGATATAAATCGGCTTTGGGAAAAGGGTATCTCTGCCTTTGTTTAGCGCCTCGACAAACTCGACAATACCGCCCTCATAGTGGAATGTCTCGCTGCGCTCCTTCCCCTCGCGCTCATCGGTAAGGGTAATCGATAGCCCTTTGTTTAAAAAGGCAATTTCCTTGAAACGGGTCTTTAGGGTGTCGTAGTTAAACTCGGTAACCTCAAAAATTTCGGGGTCAGGGACAAAGGTGACTTGTGTGCCAGTCTCGTTTGTGCTGCCTACGACTGTTAGCGGGTTTTGAGGAATACCGCGCTTGTAGTCCTGGTGATAAATCTTGCCATTCTGGTAGACATCGACCTCGAGTTCGGTAGACAAGGCGTTTACCACACTAAGTCCCACGCCGTGCAGTCCTCCACTGATTTTGTAGCCTTTTCCGCCGAACTTTCCGCCAGCGTGTAGTTTTGTTAACACTACCTCTACTGCGGACTTGTGCTCGGTCTTGTGCATACCTGTTGGAATTCCGCGGCCGTTATCACGCACGCAACAAGCGCCGTTTTTCATCAAAGTAACGGTGATTGTATCGCAGTAGCCCGCGAGCGCCTCATCAATGGAGTTGTCCACAATCTCGATAATCAAGTGTTGCAGCCCGCGCTCATCTGTGCTACCGATGTACATACCTGGGCGTTTTCTAACAGGGTCTAGCCCCTCTAAAACTTGAATTGCATCCTCGGTATATTGTTCTGTAATTTTCTGTGTCATAATAAACCTCTTGTAAAATTTTTTCGTTCGGGCAAAATATAATTAAGTAATACTATCTAGATAAAATATTGTTTTCGTATTTTTTTAGCGATTTAAATCACCGTTGTAAAATCTCCTCGACATCGCAATGTTTTGGTCCGTATTTTAGAAAGTGCTCGAGCCTCCTTTTCCATACTTTAGTTAAGTCATACTCGGGCTTGCTAAAAGTCCTCAAGTAGGCGTTTTGCACCTTATTTATATTTTTTAGATTGTATTTAGTATCAAAGTACTTTTGCATTAATTCATAGGTCGGCTGCCCACTCAACACCACTTTGCGGCAATTTAGATAATGCTGCCTAGTCTCTTTATTTATTCTAACGAGTTGCTGGCTCAAAAAATAATGGTCGCAAAATTTAATCAAGTCCTTAATTGAGGTTATATGCGCGCTCAAATCAAAGTTTTCGGCATTTATTTCGGGCAAATTTTCTCTGTTTTCGGGGTTTAGCATCGTAGACAGGTACTTATCTAACAATTCCTTGAACTCTTGTGTCGCTTGACTCGCCCTCGTATCCTCGCCCTCGCCCAAGATGTGTTCGCGGCGAAGCTGATTGTTACTGACTGCGTTCCACATACCCACCAAATACACGGTCCAATCGTATGCTGTGGGTCTATGTGTAGTAGTCGTGTCGAGGCGCCCAAATAAATCTGTCGCCCACTCCTCGACCACGCCCTCCTCAATCATCCTCGAGGCAAAATCGTTAGCAAACACCGTGTCAACCGCCACCTTGTCGCGAAAAAAGTATACACCAGTGTTGCCCAAAACCTCACAAATCGCACTCTCGGGATTTTCAAAGCTAGGAATAGTCTTGTACGGATATGCATCGGCGGAAAAAGGGAAAAATCGCGCCTTTGCCACCGCGTGGAGCATTTCGTGGACAAAAGTTCGCTTGCGCTTGTACTCAAATGCATCGCCCGAATTACGAGAGGCATCGGGTGTAATCTCGTGCTCCAAGTACTCACTCCAATTTTCAGGCGGCTCGAGTATAGCATCGTACTCTTTTATATCGATATTGATGCTATTGTACCTCTTTGCGCCACCGTGCAGATTAAAGCGGGTAATCTCGCCCGAAGCATCCGCATCGAGTATGTTTCGAAAACGAAATTTCGTGCCTGCAATGGTGCTACTCAAATACTCGCGCTCGGTCGGCGCGTATCTTAGCGCATCTAAAAACACCGCATCGGCTAATGGCGCGTATTCGCCAAATCTAGCCAACACCTCTTTATCCATAGTCCCTCCTACTATCTAATTTGGTAATCAAGATTATTGAAACGCGGTAATATTCAAAAGTCGTACAGTTTACATAGCGCCACCGCAAACTCACTAAGTGAATTAATATGCGGCAGCACCGAATAGCCTCGCTATTTTGCCAACACCTCGGGCGCGCTTTTTTGGCTTGCCTCCGCGGGCGCAAACTTGGGGATATCGTACGCCCTAGATAACTCAGCCAGCCACTGTTCCTCCACATCATCAAAATCGGCAAACTCATATAAATATGATAGCATATTATTAGGGTCGACCGCCTGTTTCCTAAGGTATAGGTACTTTTTCTGCTGCTCGGGAGTAAAGTCGTGTAGCCAGTAGTAATCATCGAGGTACTCAATCAGCGCGTGCATTCTCTCACCAATGATTTTTGGGTCAAAGGTCTCAGGCTCGACTAACAGTGGGTTATCATCCTTGTCTGTATAGTCATATGGGTCAATCGCACACACCTCGAGCAAATCTTGGTACCGCTCCAAAAAGTCATCCGTAGCCCTCGAATTTGGACTCGGCACCCCGTTTACAAAGCGGCGGCGCAACTCGTTGTTTGAGAGCATATTCCACATACCCACCAAATGCACAAAGGGGCGATAGTCGCTATTTTCCCGCTCCTGGTACTCCATATACTCACGACCGCGATACACGACCCCCAAGTCCTCCGCAATACCCCACGCGATATCATCGACTATGCTTTCCTCGCACAAATTCCCCGAGGGCGACTCGTAGATAAAATCTACTTTGCCCTGCTCATCTGCCTCGTAGACCTGTACACAAGCATTGCCGTAGGTCTTTGCTAAAAAGTACTTTTTATAATCGCGAGGGTCCGCATTAATGGACTGCGCACACACATCGAGATAACTCTCGACCTCAGCACTCTTAGGCAAGAAAAACACCTGTTTGTTCGCCATCATATGAGTGAGCTCGTGAATGGAGGAAATGCTCTTATTCGATTTCATAAACCTAGCCCACGCGTAAAAAGGGCTATCCTTTATATCCTCGTAGTATGTTAGCACCGCACGCCCGTTGCTTTCCGCCACGCGCTCGAGGTGATTGTCTATATTCTCGATATCGGCTCTATCACGATAGTCGAAAAAGTACTCACACGCCCGCGCCGCGACATCCTCATCACTCTCATCGTGTAGCCACTCGCCCGCCTCGTTATACACCCCGCGGTCGATATAGTCATCTTTACTAATGCGAATACTCCCGCGAATGTGCCTGCCTATTTCTCTGCGGATACAGTACCCATCTAGCCCCAACTCATCTTGCTTTACGGAGGCAAACTTCATTTTCGTGTTTTTTAACCTATCGAGCAACTCCGCGCGCATATTGTCCGTACTGACATAATTAAGTATTTCGCGGAAATACGGCTCGACAATGGGCGCAAAAGGTCCGTACTGGCGCCTCAACCGCCCTTTGTCCGAAAAGAACTTCTTTTCCTCGTAATTTAACTCCATTTTTTCTCCTATTTATCTATTTTGCTCCCTTTCTGTGGGACTTTTAGCACTACCCTTTAGCCTTGACACAAACTTTGAGACATCGCCTGCGTACCACCGCACAAATTGCCTAGCCTCGATATCGCCCTTTATCACTCCGCGCCCCTCGCGTGCCATTTGCTTTAGATACCAAATAGTGTCGTATTCCTTGCGTTCGTGATACGGAATTTTTTCCTTTAGCATTGTCTCAATCTCGCGCGTGACCTTGTCTATGTCGGGCGTTTTTTCTTTGTTGGCATAAATTTTAATTTCTCTAGGTAACGCCCGAGGAGTTTTCAAATATGCCATCGCCATATCGTACTTTTCACACTCGGCGCGAGTGTGTGCCTTGCGAACAAAATTCGAGTCGCAATACTTAATAATATCTAAGTATTTATCGACAATTTTATCAACATCATACACACTATCCCCCCTGAACGCAGGCAACATATAGTAGCATAAATCGAACATTTTACTCTTGAATACTTCGGTCTGCTGACTATCAACAGTATCCTCGCACATCCCCGTAATAAACTCACGGCGAAGTTGGTAATTGCTACACAAATTCCAGCAGGTCACTAGCGACACAAAAAACCTATACGCCACAATTGACAAGCGCTCCGTGGTCCTCGTGTAGCGGTTATCAATATCCTCGAGAGTAATATCATTTGCCCAATCCTCGACCACGCCCTCCTCAATCATTGATGAATATTTGTCGTTTTGTCGATTGCACCCTACTTTATTTAAATCATAGCGCGCAAATGTAATATTACCCGTAACAACATAATAGTACCGCTCTGACCCCTCGCTTTCATTTTCACTGTTGCTAGTGTCCTCGCTCGCGATTTTTTCCTCGCTTGCGTTTGTGTCTTTACTTTTAGCTATGTTATCGCTTTTGCTTACGCCTTTGCTCTTGTCTTTGCTGCCGCTTGGACCTGTACTATCGCTCGCAGTATTGCCATCCTGTGGATTCTCGGCGGCAAGTGCGTGCAGCATTTCATGATAAAAAGCATTACGGCGATAATATTCCTCCATATCCACCCGCATAAGAGTTTGATTGGAAATCTCCCCTCTGTTGAAAAAACCTTCATCCAACAGCGGTCTAAGAGCACCCCTAATCTCATTAGGGCGCTTTATCAACAATCTAACACCTTTTTGCAAACGATTATTATTCAGCGCACGACTGGTATTGCCATGACTCTCTCCATCCTCCGCACGCTCATCCAACTTCGGCTTTGTGCGTACAGTGATATCAGCTAGCCTCTCAAGAACGCCCTCTGCCATTTCGGGCGCCACTGCCACAACGCGCGCATACACTCTAGGCACATATTTTGCATACATCCCAAAACGCTGCATCAGTTTTGGATTGTTGAAAAATCGTGTTTCTTTTTCGTTAAATTCCATTTTACACCTTAAATATACATTATACCTGCAAATTTTATAGGTATAGTCGCTAAATTTAGTCACTTAGTACCGTTAATTGATTGTTTTATGCGTGAGATTTAGCCTCTATATTGATTTTTAATAGCAAAGGGGCTATCAAAACTATACGCTAGTCCCCCACAAGCACACACTACTATATATTTATTTTATAGAATGTGGTTGATACATAAACTAAATATTTGCTATCTACTGCGGTCTAAATCATCGGGCGACAACTCGGGCACTTGCTTATTTATATTAGGCTCGATATCAACGCCGAGTGAGGTGTCTAGTTTATTTAAAAACTCGCAATTTTTATCAGAAGACACTCCAGAGACCCTTATAGGTTCAGCGGGAGTTTTGGACCCCTCTAGGGTACGCATTACACGCCTACACTTTGCCCCAACCCCCTCGAACGGACTGATATCGCCCTTTAAGTAGCCTTTTGTTAAGAGCGCTTGCTGCTTCGCTCCCTCGTACATAAGATAACCTAATTGTTGCTTGAGTGGAATTTTTCGCTGTATTTGGACTAGAATATCGCGCTTGAGTATTTTCACATTTTTTGAATCGTTGTTTTTAAACACAAAGCCAAGCTCATTTACCACAGGCAGCCCCAATTTCGCATAGCGCATACACTCGTTGTACAACTGTGTTTCCTTGTTTGTGTGCTTGCCCTCGCTAAACTTTTTATCACAGAAATTCAGTAACTCGCTATACCGCTCCGCAATCTCTTTAGAGGAAATTTGGGTAATTTTACTCTCAGGAGGCAAACTATAGCCGATTGACCCGTAAAAGTCTATCATGAGGCGCTTAAATTCCTCGGTATCGCGGCTCGCCTGACTATCATCGGACTCGCCAGTCATATACTCGTGGCGTAGTTGGTAATTACTACACAAATTCCAGCAGGTCACTAGCGCCGTAGCCAACGGATATGACACGCTGCGCATATACTGCGTAGTACGCGTAAAAGCATTGTTTACATCCATTTCGGCAAGTTCGCTAGCCCAGTTCTCAACAATGCCTCCCCTAACCATTCCACTAGCGCAATAAAAACCTCTAATGTGTTCGGGAGTGGTAAAATCATAGTACGCGCTCACGACATTCCCGACCTTTGTAGGCTTTTTGCCGCTTTCTACCACTTCAGTATTTTCCAAACTGTCTGCAGCGAGCGCATTCAACATTACTTGATAAAAAAGTTTGCGTTCGTAAAACTGCTGCCTCGCCTCTGCGTATGAGAGCTTCTTTATCTTTGGGTTGTCTAAATACTCATCATCAAAGAGCGGAGCGAGCATATTCTCGCGCTCCTCAGGCGCAGACATACGCAGTATTATCCCGCGATGAATCCTGTCATTATGCATCGTAGCCAAGGTCTCGCCCCTGATCCACGCCCCTTGCTGCCCTGTAGCCATCGACTTGTAAGAATGGCGCAGGGTGATATTGTCTAGCCTCTCTAAAACTTTATCCTCCGCCTCTGGTACTTGCGCAATAATGCGCGCACAGAGCCCTGGCATATGCTGCGAGTACGGCCCAAAGGTCCTCAGTGCTAGATGATGTTTAAAAAACTTGCTTAGTGCTTCTTGCTTTGTATTCATAATTAACCTACCTAATATATTTATTTTACTTAATCAATGCCACCTTGTGCTTTTGCGTTGCTTTCAAAGTAGCCACTCTCTATCGCGCCTGCACATCGTACTGCACATTATTTTTCCCCTCGTGGTAGCGCGCATTCAGTTTGTTTGTCGAATCTCTCATAAAGTCCACGACCTCCGCCTCGTACTCCTTGTCACAGAGATAAAATAGAGTATTATAAAGCGGCTCACCAGTCTTTAAAATATTTAAGTACGCATCGAGTTTGTTAGCCACCTTTTCCTCGAGGCGCTTTGGCCTATTTACCTCAAAATAGTCGATTAACGCACAATACTGCTCGAACATTTTGTCCGCCTCAATTTGATTCAGCCCAGCGACACTCGCCTTGCCATTATACTTTAGCAACTTATATAAATTCGTATACATTGCCTTAAATTCGCGCGTTTTCTCGTTTTTAGCCTCGCTTTTTCCTGTCATAAACTCGCGGCGCATCTGGTCGTGACTCACAGCGTTCCAACACCCGCACAGTACCGCTGGCAACTGATAGTTCATACTCATACGCCTATACATAGGTTCGGTCGCGGTAAAGTCGTTTGAGAATACGGCATCCACCATATCCGTAGACCAGTCGGTGACAATACCCTCCTCTAGCATAATTTGAGGGACAGATACCTTGTAGAAGTTGTCTGGCGCGATGCTCCCGCAATAGTACTCCACAGATGCATTTCCGTAGACTACACACGGCTCCTCGGTAATACCATTGTCCTTGTGGACATAGTCCCATTTGCCGACTGTCGCTCCCGCGGTCGCGTGCAACATCTCGTGCAGTATTGTCTCGCGCTTGCGATACTCGTGCTTTTCCCCGTTGGTAAACAGTCTCGGGTCAAAGGTCAAGTGACTCTTTAAATTCTTGCCATTCGCCATACGCTCAGTTTTGGCAAAAGACCCGCGCTTTTCGATTCCCTTAATCTCAATCTCGACACCCTTTACACGGCTATCAATAGTCTCCGAAAAGTCTGGGACAACTGCATTCACCATACGCTTAAATCCAGGCATCAACTTTGTAATTTCGGTCATATAACTTTTATATACTTTGTCCATATTTACTCCTCCACATCTTCTTCTGCTTTTCTAAACGCACTCTCTAGCGCCTCCGCCTCCGCACTCTCGCGCATAAAGCGCTCCTTTAGTTCGGGGTCTAGCGGCAGGTTTTCCACCTCACCCGCGGTCACCCGAAACAACTTGTCTGGCACAGCGGGGTAGTCCCATTCGGTACAAGTAATGATTGTGTCAAAGGTTTTGCAGTACTCCATTAGTTTCTTGCGGCGCTCCTCATCGAGTTCGGACAGCACATCATCGAGTAATAGCGTAGGCTTTTCACCATAGTGCTTTTTGTACAAAAACATTTCGGCAATTTTTAGAGCCAATGTCGCAGTCCGCTGCTGCCCCAGTGACCCCGCAGTCCGCAAGGGAATCCAAGTAAAGGTATCGGTCTCGGGCTTGCCCACCTCCCCTGGATGCACATAACCGAGTTTGATTTCAAAATCATCGAGGTGCGCCCCGACATTCGTAGTCTTGGTCGCGATATCCCGAGGGTAACTCTCGCGTATCTTTTGGCGGTAGACTGTATCAAAAGTGTTCACATTTATATCGGCGAGCCTATCAAAAAAAGTACGGTAGGTGATTTTCAAGGTTTCCTTGTTATCCGTTAGCACACGCATAGCGATTGCGGCAAATTTATCGAGACTACGCATAAATGTAGCCCTGCGCAGCATTACGCGTATGCTATAGGCGCTAATTTGCCTGTCCCACGGTAATAGGCTCTGGTCATACTGATTTGCCATTTTAATCGACTTTAAAATTGCATTCCGCTGTTTTAGAGCGTGCTGGAGGTTTTTGAGCGCATTCATATACCCCGTGCCAATTTGGCAGTTTATTATATCCATAAAGCGCCTACGGTACTGCGGCCCACCGCGCACGATATTTATCTCATCGGGACTGAAGTAAACGGTCGCAAAATTACCCACAATGTCACTCACTCGCTGGCTAGGCACACCATCGAGTAGGACAATTTTACCCTTGGAGGAGTTTATATCGACCCCCACCTCGCGCTCGACACCGCCGCGCTCATAGTTTACGCGAATCTCGGCACTGCGCTTGCCTAAAGCAATCGTGTCGCTATCTTTTCGAGTCCTTGGGCTCCTGCCGATACTACACAAGTGTAGCGCCTCGAGTATGTTCGTTTTTCCCGCGCCATTTCTGCCGCAAATGACATTTAGTCCCTTGGAAAACCGAATTTCTTGGTCGGCTAAGTTTCTAAAATTTTTAACTACTAAACTATTTATTTTCATAATACAACCTAACTTAAAATGCTTGTGTTTGATTTTTCTGGAGATTTTTAAGATGAATAGACCCTTCGGTGTAGAGAGCACACGGCTCGGTGAAAGTAAATAAGAGGATAATGCTGGGTTGGCGCGAGAATATGTGTTTCTAATTGTAGTAAACACCCCCATACATTAAAGTATCTCAAGCGGATTAGATTCTTCGTCGTAGGCTCCGTAAGCAGGGCTCAGAATGACAGTAATTTAAGAGCACCGCGGGTACAACAGACTACTTTTCCTAGGTTGATGTAAAGTGTGTAGTTGTGTTTCTAAAAATACTAATAAAGTCTGTCATCCTGAGCCACGACCCGCAGCGCCTTCAGACGAAGGATCTATTCCGCTTAAAAATCACCAAATTAACCGCAAACAATCACTCAAAGTGAGTAGCCTAATTATATTCTATCGGGCGTGCGCCTCCGCACTGCGGCTACGCACCGCATCCATTCCGCTTAATTATATATCGGTAATGCGCTCAAAAACTGCCTGCACACCTCCTCGCGCGTAACGCGCGCGTGCGTGCGCGCGCACGCGTATAAAAAATAAGCAATCTACACCCCAAAAGGGACATTATTCTGCTTGTTCACATTATACCAAATTTGTTTGTTTTTTTCAAGGAAAAAAGCATCGTTTTTTAACGAATTTGTATAATTTTGCGCGAAAAAACACGAAAAAAAGCCTAAGTCCGCCCCTACGCTCTGTATATTCCTACTTTTTCTCAAAATTTTTATATTTTCGCTCTCAAAATAAAAGTAAAAAGACAAAATGCCGTACATTCTGTCTTTTGTATTTTATGCGCTGTTTTTGAGTTCGTTAATCAAATCGTTTATAGTCTTTTTCATTTGTTTGTTTGTCTTAATGAGTTCCATAATTTTATCGCGCGCGTGAATCATAGTCGTATGGTCGCGCCCGAACACTTGACCAATGGCGACTAGCGGGATTGCTAGTTGCGACCACATAAGGTAAATGCACACCTGCCTCGGCTCGACAATCTCCTTATTCCGCTTGCGCCCGAGCAAATCGCGCTTGTCGATAGTAAAGTGCTTGCACACCACGCTAATGATTTTCTCTTGCGTAATTTTGTTACTGCTGACTGGCGCTGGCTCACCCTCTTTTTCTAGCACTTCCTCCATTTCCTCGCGAGTCGCCACAGTTTTCCCGCGCAAATTCGCCAAAAAGTAGATTTTGCGCAAAATCGCCTCGATTTCGCGAATGTTATAACTAGCCAAGCGCTCGGCGAGTTCGTAATCTACGCCCTTTTCGAACTCAAAGCGCTCGAGTTCGATTTTCTTTTGAATGATAAGTAGCCTTGTCTCAAAGTCTGGCGGCTGGATATCTTGCATAAAGCCACTAGCAAAGCGCGAACGCAAGCGCTCCTCGAGGGTCGCAATCTCTTTTGGAGGGCGGTCCGAGGAAATAATTATCTGCTTACCTGCGGAATAGAGGTCGTTAAAGGTGTTAAAAAACTCCTCCTGTACACTCTTTTTATTGCTAATAAATTGAATATCATCAATCAGCAGCACATCCGCCTGCCTGTAGCGCTTGTGAAAGGCATCCATTCCCTTTTCGTGGCGCTCGCGAATTGCCTCGACAAAGGCGTTTGTGAACTGCTCGCAAGTGACATATACAATATTTAGATTTGTAGTCTTGTGCTCCCATATGTAGTTGCCAATCGCGTGAAGCAGGTGCGTTTTCCCGAGCCCTACGCCGCCGTAGATAAACAGCGGGTTAAATCTCACCGCGGGGCTCTCCGCTACCGCACGCGCCGCGGCGTAGATAACTTGGTTTGTCGTGCCGATTACGAAGTTATCAAAGGTATAGCGCGGGTTAAATGGGTTTTTGAGAGTCGCGGGCTTTGGGTCGATTAACTCGATTTCCTCATCGGGGTGATTTTCGGTAAATTGGCGAATGTACTCATCTTTTTCATCAGCAACTAAGACATATATGTCCTCTACATTAAAATGCGCCTTTAGTGCGGGCTTCATTTTATTGAGATAAGTCTCATATATCTGCGTACGAGTCATTTCCGTTGGCGCAATCACCACCAGTCTATCCTTTTCGATATTAATCGGCTGCAACGGAGTTATCCACAAGTCCATACCCACTGTGGAAATCACCTTTGAAAAATCATCCATACACAGTGCCCACTGTCTCTCAATGTAACCGCGCATCGTGTCCTCCCCTCTTTAAATCAAAATCAAGAATACCATAAATATATAAATAAGTAAAGTCGTTGCGGCGTAATTTTTTACTTTTTATTTTGGTGCCTAAAAGTCACACCACGCACACAAACAGCACTCGTACCTCTTGGTTTATACATAATTTCGTTTCCTAGCCATAAAAAATCAAGTTCTAGCCGCGCGGAGTGTGGCGGTTTATTTTTATCCGCTCCCTCGCTAGTAGTCTACAATTTTATATCTAGCCCGCAATCGAATTTTTGTAACACACATCTAGCCCGTTAATTCCGCCCGAAATCTATTAAGGTCGACTTTGCCACACCACACCTCGACCCCCTCCGCTCTTAGCCGCTTTGCCTGCGCATTTGTCCCTCCAAAGGCGTAGTTTGGCGCGAGCCTTCCGCTAATTGAAACCACACGGTGGCACGGGGTTATTTCGGGCGATGTGTTCGTATGTAGAGCGTTCCCCACCGCCCTAGCACCTCCAGGGCAACCGATAAATTTGGCGATATCACCATAGGTCGCGACTCGCCCCACGGGAATCGCCCGCACCGCCTCAAATACTCGCTCTCTAAACTCCATTCTCTCACCTCGCTACTACATATTCTAAATTACTGCCCAATAGGTCTGCCAACGCTCACTCTTTAATACCAGCCCCCTGCATTAACACTGCCAAACCTCACAGTCGCGTAAGTATAGAGAGCGCTTTGCTTAGCGTACCGCCTCCATTTTAGCATAATCACATAGCAAAAAGCCGATACAGTCTATACCAAAAACAACCGTATATAATCATTATATCACACATTTTTCGATTTTGAATACTAGAGCGCCAACTTTTTTGAATTTTTTTACCACAAACCTCCCAAAAATGCGATTGCACCGCACTTTTTTAACACCAAAATTTTTTATTTGTTGTATAAAATTAAGTGGAATAGATGCGGTGTGTGGGCGATGCGTAGCCGCAGTGCGTAGGCGCACTCCTGGTAAATAATAAGTAAGAGGAATAGATTCTTCATCAAAAGGCTTACGAGGGGCGGGTTCAGAATGACAATTCCTTTATTAGTATTTAAAATATAAACAGCTACGCACTTTGAACCAACTTTGAAAAAGTGTTCTGTTGTACCCGTAGTACCTTTAAAATCTGTCATCCTGAGTGTCGACCCGCGTTAGCCCCTAGACGAAGGATCTATTCCGCTTAAAATATCTATGAACTAACCGCAAACATTCATCAAAAGAAAAGTGTATAGTTTAACTTGCATATATCGGGGGTGCGCCCACGCACCGCCTCTATTCCGCTGAATTTTTTATCGAGCCGCGCGCTTTCCGCGCTGGAGGGTCCATTCCTTTTATATAGCCATTTATAAAAAACTAAAATTCTTTAAATATAAAACATCACAAAAAATTCTTGTAAAAAATATTTATATATGCTAAACTAACATAAAAGGAGAAAATTATGAATAAAAAAGAATTATCTATTTGGGTAGTAATTGGCTTTTTCTTTGCGGCTGGAATGACTATGCTAATACTCGCCCTCAACGGAGTATTCGGTATTACCGAAAACCTAAATGGCTATGTCGCTAACATTGCCAAATACGACAGTATCGGAGTGAGTACTGTGACTAGCAACAGTTCGCAGTCCACCACCCTTTCACTTTCGCAAAACCGCCTAAATCTCGCCAATAACGGAGCACAAAAAACAGTATTAACTGGCGTAACAAACGGCAATATCGAGGCTGTCGCCTTTGGTAATAACGGAATTTTTAAAGTACCTAATATGAACCTCACCGCTTTCTGCCAAACGACTAGGTATATTTTCTTGAAATATAGCACCGCTGGCGACTTCCAAAAGGGTGATGCAAACTTCTACAATGCGCCTAATGCAAAAAGTTATGTAATAGACAAGGAGACAAATCTCACATTCTCTTTGGGAGTGAACGGTTTGTATTATGTCGATTTAGGTACATATGGTTATGGTTCGGTGGGCAGCGATTGTGGGGACTATGTGGTCTTTGAAATGAACTTTAACTATTATAAACTTGGGGTCGTAGATGGGCGCCTCGAGGTTCGTGAAATTCTTAATGCAGAATCATTCCCTGGTGAGACTCGCTTATGTTTAAGCGATATTTATGGCAACTCGATTGTCGAGCGCTATAACAACCAGCAAACGACCTATTACATTTTAAACAATAAAGACCAACTCTTGCCTCTTGATTACAGTCTCGATTTATGTAGCGGGATTGATGAACCCGGCACGACATTTAGAGGAGTGGATGGCAAGATTTACAATGGCAACACCGTACTAAACGAAAACGGCGAGTTTGTACCAGCAGATTATGTGCTAGATGGATATATCTTACCCGCAGAAACGCTATTCTACTCGGATGGCACGAGCAACTACTACTCTGGCTACTCGCTTGGCGAGGCTAGCGCGGGCTTTTGGTTTTATGGAGCGAATGTAATCAAAGTCACCGAAAACGAAGGGCGCTACACCTTTGAAAAAATACCACTAAATACTGACTCAACAATTACTAAGGAAAACACCACCGTATCTGGCACCAACCTATTTATGATTAAAAATGACCATATAATTATTTCCTACGACCTATTAACTGGAAATTCAAGAGAAATACAAGTGAATAGCGATATAATTATAAACGACATTGAGCAAATCGGCTACGATATGATTAAATTTAGCGGAATCAACCTCAATCAATACGCCGTAAACGGTTTAGTCGACAAAAACGGCAAAATTTTCTACGAGTTTACCCCGCCCGAATTTACTTGCTTCTATATAATGCCACTCAATTAAATAAAACTATAAGTTTATTGAAACCGCGGGAACAGCCTATGGTATTCTGTTTACCAACAAAAAATCACGCATTCTAGCGTGATTTTTATTGTTTATACTGAACGCAACTTAAGTCGCAAATATTACGCGGAATTTGCAATGTTGGCGCGCTTGGAGGTCTTGTATTTGAGTTTCGGGCGCGCCCTTTTTTGAATGTAGTCTGCGGTCACCACGACCGAGACCAGCCCCTTTTCGCTAGGGCTCATATACATAATATCCAGCATAATCTCCTCCATAATCGTTCGCAACCCGCGCGCACCCATATTTAACTCCAGCCCGCGGTCCGCAATCGCAGCAAGTGCCTTTGGCTCAAAACTTAACTCTACACCATCGATTTTTAAAATTGTCCTGTACTGGTCGATAAGGTTGTTTTTCGGCACGGTGAGTATGTCTAGCATAGCTTGTTTGTTTAATGGCTCCAGTCCCACGACCACGGGCAATCTCCCCACAAACTCTGGAATTAGCCCAAACGAAATTAAATCATTCGGGCGCACATTTTCGATATACTTATATTCGTGGCTAGAGTCCACCTTTGTGCTAGTATTAAAGCCCACGGTCGAGCGCACACTGCGGTTCTCCACAATCTCGTTTAATCGCACAAACGCGCCTCCGCAAATAAACAAAATGTTGCTAGTGTCTATGGTTAAAGTTTCTTGATGCATCAATCGCCGCTTTTCGAGCGCCACCTCGACCGTGCTGCCCTCCAAAATTTTGAGTAGCGCTTGCTGCACGCCCTCCCCCGAAACATCGCGCGTAAAATTACGGCTATCGGGCTTTTTGGCGATTTTGTCTACCTCATCGATGTACACAATTCCCATTTCGGCGCGGCGCACATCGTAATCGGCTGCTATTATTAATTTTGCCAAAATGCTCTCGACATCATCGCCCACATACCCCGCCTCAGTTAACCCCGTGGCATCCGCGCACACAAACGGCACTCGCAGCATTTTTGCCAAAGTTTTTGCAATTAAGGTCTTGCCCACCCCCGTAGGACCGATTAGCAGAATATTGCTTTTATCGAGTTCTACCGAATGTTCACGAATACTAGCGTTGTAGTTTAGGCGCTTGTAGTGATTGTATACGGCGACCGCCATTGCGCGCTTTGCGTTTTCCTGCCCCACGATAAACTCATCGAGGTGCTCCTTAATTTCGGTAGGAGTAGGCAAATTAAACTTTAAGGGTGCCTTTTTCTTGTTATCCTCCACCACCGCGCGGCAAATTTCGATACAATTGTCGCAAATAAAACAGTCCGATGCAGGGCTAGACACTAGCCTGCGGACACTTGCTTGCGGCTTCCCGCAAAATGAACAGCGTGCTTCGCTCATAGTTTCCCCTCCTAATGTTGGTTTGATTTATATATTTTTAAGTATTTTTTTTAATTTTCTTGTATTTTTCGTATGTTTTTTTAAATGTGTTTTTCTTATGTTTTTTGTATATTTTTCGGAGAAATAATTCATTCGATGCGAAGCCGCAGTGCGTAGGCGCACACACGATAGATAAGTAAGGCTATTCGCTTTTAATATTGTCTACGGTTAGTTTAGAATGTTTTAAGCGGAATAAATGCGGTGCGTAGGCGGTGCGAAGCCGCACACGCACTATATACATATAAAGTAAGACTACACGCTTTAAATACTTGTTTGCGGTTTGCTTGAAGGGGTTTAAAGAGGAATAGATCATTCGGTGCGTAGGCGCACACCCGATAGATAAATATAGTACGACCACTCACCTTAAATACTTGTCTACGATAGATTGTGGATTTTTTCAAGAGGAATAGATCCTTCGGGCAGCGTATTGCTAGGTGTTTCTAATGTTGCCTATCACTCTACGCTGAGTTACGAAAGGCGCTGCGGGTCGGCACTCAGGATGACAAGCCTTATATTATTAAAAAATATGAACTACGCACTTTGAACCGACTTGTGGTACGAAGTATCGCCCATAATAAGAAAATGCAAGTCGTACTAATAATAAAACACTATAAAATTGTACCCACAATAAAATAACGCATAGTAGTACCCGAGGTGCATTTCATTTACTGGTCATCCTGAGTGCCGACCCGCGCAAGCCTTCAGACGAAGGATCTATTCCGCTTTAAAACACCAAAATCTAGCACCTAAAAATCTTTACTTTTCCTTTATCGGCTCGAGTTTTTGTAGCACTTTGTCTACAATCCCATACTCCATTGCCTCATACGCACTTAGGTAATTATCGCGCTCGATATCTGCTAGCACCTTGTCTCGCGATTTATCACAAAACTCGGCTAACAGGTCTGCGTACATATTACGGTCCTTTACCCCCTCGCGGTAATATATCTCGATTTCAGTAATTTGCCCCTTGACCCCGCCCCACGGCTGGTGAATCATCACCTTGCTATGCGGCAAAATAAAGCGTTTGCCCTTTTCCCCGCCCGCTAGCAGTAGTGCCGCCGCTGAGGCGCACAAGCCTATGCAAATTGTGGACACGGGCGAGCGAATGTAGCGCATAGTGTCCAAAATCGCTAGCCCACTACTGGACACGCCGCCTGGGGAATTGATGTACAGGTGAATGTCTTTTTTGTTGTCTCGGCTCTCGAGGTACAAAAGTTGCGCAATCACAGTGTTCGCGAGCACATCATCAATTTCGCCCGACACAAAGACTATGCGGTCCTCGAGCAGTTTCGAATAAATGTCAAAAGCGCGCTCGCCCGAATTGGTTTTGTCAATAACGGTTGGTATAAACATAATTATCTCCTTTATTTGATATTTTTACCTATTATATCACAAAATTTTCATTTTTAAAGAGGTTAGACTATAATAGACCTTTTTACAGAAAGTTCGACAAAAAACGAAAATACACGGGGGTAGGTTCCTCGTGTATTTCTCAATTATATTTTTTCTATTTTTTAGTAGTTTTCTTTGCAGCAGGCTGCTTTGTAGTAGCCTTTGTTTCTTTCTTTTCAGTAGTTTTGGCAGTAGCCTTTTTAGTCGCGGTTGATTTTGCAGTTGTGGCTTTCTTGGCAGTTGTTTTCGCAGCCTTTTCGGTGGGCTTTTTAGCCTCGGTAGTCTTTTTAGCCTTTGTCTTTTTATCTGCACCCTCGCCATCGGTCTGCGCGATTACCTTGTTGTTTTCCATCAAGAAGTTCATTAACTTCTCCATAAGTATATCACTGTACAAGTAATCTAGCCTACGAGAATCCATAGACTTTTTGTAGTCCTCGAGCGATTTATTAGCCATTTTGGCGAATTCAGCGAGTTTTGAATCAATCTCCTCCTCACTAACGGACATTTTCTCAGCGCGCACAATTGCCTCTAACACTTGCTTTGTCTTGCCGATGCGCTCGGCATCATCGCGGCGCTCATCACGCAGTTTCTCAACGGTCGTGCCGATGTAGTTTGCGTAGTCCTCAATGCGCATACCCTGATAAGCAAGCCTTTGGGTCAAATCACGCATAATGGCATCGAGTTGCTCATCTACATACTCTTTTGGCAAGTCGATTTTGGAGTTGTCTATAACTTTTGCAATAATTGCATCCTCCATAATCGTACGGTTCTTGTGCTCAATTTCGTGGCGAATCTGCGCCTCGATGTCTGCCTTCCATTCCTCAAGAGTATCAAAGTCCGCTACATGCTTTGCGAGTGCATCATCAATCTCAGGGATATGCTTTTGATTTACGCTCTTGATATCACACTCAAAGACAGCCTCTTTCCCAGCGAGCGCCTTTGCGCCATAGTCCTCAGGGAAACGCACATTGACCACCACATGGTCGCCTGCCTTGTGCCCCACCAACTGGTCCTCAAATGTATCGATAAAGGAGTGAGAGCCGAGTTCTAGCGAGTAGTCCGTAGCCTTGCCCCCCTCAAACTCAACACCATCGGTCGACCCCACAAAGTCCATAATCACGACATCGCCGTTTTCCGCAACTTTGTCCACGGGGTGTAAATGTGTGTGGTGCATTTGCGCGTGCTTTAACTCCTCCTCTACGAGGCTCGGGTCAAACTCGTTTATAATCGCCCTAACCTCTAGCCCCTTGTACGCACCAAGTTCAGGCTCTGGGATGACCTTCATCACGATTTTCGCATTCAATACCCCCTCGACAAAAGACACAAGTTCTAGACTTGGGTCCATATAAGGGTGGATTTCAGGGTGCTCGGTCATAGCCATTGCGTATGCCGCATCCGCAAGGTCTGCAAAAGCATCCTCAAAGAACACGCCCTCGCCATATGTGCGTTCAATCACGCGTTTTGGTACCTTGCCCTTTCTAAAGCCCTGGATATCGTACTTGCCTTTTGTGCGCTCGTATGCGCGCTCGCTAGCCTCCTCGTATTCCTGCTTTGTGGTGGTGAAAACAATTTCTAAATTAGTCTTGTTGATGTTATTAATGGTATATTTCATATATGCCCCTCCAAATATAAAGTGAATTAATTATATCATATCATATCATTTTAGTCAATCACTTGTACAAAAAACGGCGTAGAATAACCAGCATCTTTAAATTATTACGGGTAAGTGCGACTACGAACTCTTAGCCGACCTATAAAAAATAGTCTGCAGTATACAGAATAAGTAAGTGTATAGTCGACCCAGCGGTGCGAAGCTGGTGCGTAGGCGGTGCGTGGGCGCAGTGCGTAGGCGCACTCCTGATATAAAGGTACTAGGCAGCAAACAAGTACTCTTAATATACTATACAGGTGGGAAAAGCGAGGTGTCTAGTCAAGCCGCCAAAAAAGGTGGAAGAGCGTGGCTGGCGCGAGAGTATACATTTCTCAATGTGGTGGTCACTCACGCGCCAGACTTCCCGCGAGCGGGAAGGCATCCTGAGTGTCGACCCGATAAGAGTAGTTAGTTGTATATTCCGTTACTATTAAAGAACTGTCATTCTGAACCCGCCCCGCGTAAGCCCTTTGATGAAGAATCTATTCCTCTTTTTTAAGCCTCCTCAAGCAAACCGCAAACAATCATTCAAAGTGTTTAGCCTTAATTATACCTATAGGGAGTGCGCCTCCGCACTGCGCCTACGCACCGTATCTATTCCGCTTAGAACAACTTTGGGCTATTACTTTGAATAATAAGAGGCAATGAGACTTGTGTGAGGGTATTCGTTTCTAATTGTGGCAGTTTTTTGAGTTTTTTGCGTATTTAATTGTGTTTTTCGGTGATTTTTAGTAAAATTAACACGAGGTGAGAAAATGAGCAAAGAGAGTCGTTTGGTAAAAAAATGCATAAAAATCGCAAAAAAAGCAGAGCGCGTAACGGGCTTTGCGTATTGTATGTGCTCAAAATTCGGCTTAGAGAGCGAGCAGTATGATCTGGAGGAGTTGGAGAGGCTAGCGAACGAGGCGGGGTACAAATTCGTAAATATGACCGCACTGCCCAATTGGTGCAACATTGCCGATGCGCACGAACATCTAGTCTTAGTTACTCAAGACACATTGACAATATAAATAAAAAAATCATAAAAAATTGCGAAAAATGCAAAAAAATCGTAAAAAAATGCGAAAAGGTGTGAAATTTCTAAAATTTTATGTCAGTTGGGCTTTATAGTGAATTTTATTTTTTCTTAGTATTTGATATGTTTTTTAAGAATTTTGTACCTCCTATTGGCAAAAAAATTGAGAATTTTGAGGTTTTTTATTGACAATAATGTATTTTAATGATAAACTAACACTACATTTTGGCTGTCAGACATACAGCGGCGTAGCTTAGTTGGTTATAGCGAGCGGTTCATACCCGCTAGGTCGGTGGTTCGAATCCACTCGCCGCTACCATCTCTGACAGTCAAAATTTTTGGCTCCGTGGTCTAGTGGTTAGGACATCACCCTTTCACGGTGGTAACGCGGGTTCGAGTCCCGCCGGAGTCACCACAAGCGATAAAGATACAATCAATTGATTGTATCTTTTTTGTATTTTCAACTAAAATACAAGTATGCTTTGCATACATCGCTTGTGCTGGCTACTCGCTCGTAGAAAGGCATCCTAAGAGTAGACACGATAAGTGTAATTAGTTGTATATTTCGTTATAATAAAAGTCTGGGCTGGCGCAAAACTATTCGTTTCCTATCGTACTAAGCACTCTTGCGCCAGACTTCCCGTAAACGGGAAGGCATCCTGAGCGCCGACCCGCAGCGCCTTCAGACGAAGGATCTATTCCGCTTAAAAGAACACTAGACTGGCGCGCAAGCAAGTATACTTCTCTCATCGTAGTGGTCATTCACGCGCTAACCTTACCGTAAACGGAAAGGCATTCAGAGCCCTGCTTACGGAGCCTGAGACAAAGAATCTATCCACTTCCCCCCCCCTAATCATAAACAAATCAAAGGAATGGGATTTAGTGTAAAAAAACTCACCAGTGGTGAGTTTTAGCGGCTATGCACCCCAGCATAGCAAATCGGGAGCAACTCCGTTGCGGTCCTGGTCCGACAGGACTGAACCCGCAGGGTTCAAATCCTACGCCCCGCGTAGAACAATGCAATTGTTCCTTCTTTGTAGCTTGGCGGAAAGCGTGCGTATCCATAAAAACACTCCTTCCTTTTAACTTTTAATATATACATAGTATATATTAACAATATAAAAAATTGCAATAGTTTTTGAATAATTTGTAAAAATTCATTTTAAATTTAATAAAAAAACGACTAAATTTTTTATGATTTAATCGTTTTTTTTGTTTATGCTTTAATTTTAATTGATACTTCTTTTTCTTCTATTACTGAGTTGTTACTGTCTGATGCCATTGGTATTTTTGTAGATGTCCCATCAATGTCAATACTTTCTATTATTTCAGTTTCTTTTTTATTTGCATAATTACAATAAATTTCTATTTTATCATCATAAAGAACTATTTTCTTAATTAGCAAATCTATCATTTTAGCAGATGTATTTTTCAAAGCTTTTTTGATATGGTGTTCAATATCAGATTTTGTTAAAGTCATTTTTTGTTTGCTTTTTTCTATTAAGATTTTTTCAGAAATTGTTTCTTGTTGTTGTTCTAATTCTTCCAGTCTTTCTTTTGTAGTGTTAGTTATAATACCCATTTCAATAGCAGAAATTAAATTGTTTTTTGCTTTAATAATTTTTTCTTGTTCTTCAAGTAGTAGATTTAATACTGATTGATTTTTAATTCTGTTCTCATTAACTGCAATAATTTTCTCAGCAAATAATGAAATAGCATTATCATTATCAAATAATTTATTTATTGTTGATATTACAACTTCTTCAAGCACTTCTTTTCTTATAGATTTTTTATTACAACCTTTTTTTGTATATCTACCTGAACAACTATAATATCTTTTTACAGCACCAGATTTTGATGTTCCTGTAATTCCGTTTATAGTTCTTCCACAGTAACCACAAATAATTTTCTTTCTTAATAAGTAGTTCACAAATGGACTATGACTGCCATAACGATTATTATTGTTTTTAGCTTGTACTAAATTAAATAATTCGGTAGGAACAATTTGTGGATAAATATTTGTAAACACTTCATCGTTGTAATGATACACACCTGAATATTTTTCATTTTTTAGTATTCTATGAACTGCATTTTTCAAAAAAGGTTTTCCACGACAGTAAATACCTTTACTTGTTAAATCTTCTATTATGTCTTTAACATAAACATTCTTTGCATATTGTTCGTAAATGTATCTAACAATCTCTGCTTGGTCTTCATCTATAACAACTTTTTTACCATCTTTTTTATAGCCATAAGGAAGGTATCCACCTGTAAAGTTTCCTTTTTGTCTTGTTTCATTCATACCACGCTTTACTTTTTGAGAAAGTTCAGCTGAATAGTATTCAGCCATACCTTCAAGTAAACTTTCAAGTATAATGCCTTCGGGTGTTTCTGGTATATTTTCCATTGCTGATATAAGTTTAATTCCATTAAGTTTTAATGTGTGTTTATTCATTGCTAATTCATATTTGTTTCTACCAAATCTATCAATTTTATAAACTAGTACATAGTCCCAAGCTTTTTTATTACTATCTTTAAGCATTCTTTGAAAATCTGTTCTTTTATCGTTTGTTCCTGTCATTGCTCTGTCTATGTAAGTGTCAATAATTGTAATATCGTTTCTCTCTGCATATTCATGACAAACCCTAAGTTGTCCTTCAATAGATTGTTCTGTTTGTCTTTCACTTGAATATCGTGCGTAAATTACTGCTGTTTTCATTTCTTACCTCCATATAATTCATTCATATTTGAGGTTACAACTATATTTATAAAAATAGAATGATAATGTATGCCAATTAGCCTTATTAAATATGATTTATTCTTGCAAACATTTAGCAAGATTTGACAATGATTAACTTTCATTTGTTCTAAATACATATTTTAACCTCCTTTGTCTTTTCTTTTTTTGACACCAACACAACAATCAGAAAAGAACAAAGATGTCAAAGATAAAGAAATAAATATTGTATTTAAGTTTTTGAATTTTTAATTTTAAGCAATATTTATTTCCTTTGACAACAAAGGTCTTTTCTGATACATTCACTTTCAAAAAAAGATAAACACCACCCAATAGACAAAGGAGGTCTTTGTAAAAAGATAAAAGAACAAATATGTTAAGTTTAATCAAATGTAATCAAATTTTTGTCAATATTTAATCAATAATTTATCAATATTTAGATATGTAAAAAGCATTAACTTGCAGAGTAATGTCATTCATTTTTTGAGTTTTTTTTATTATATTTTTCCTGTAAATAAAACAAAAGGAGTGATATAGTTATGCAAGAATTAAATATAAAAAACAGTGAGAAAATGAAAGTATTTATAGATGAGTTGCCTGATTTTTCTAAAATACCTTTATCTGAACTTAATTTATTTATTTCTGAATTAGAATTAGAGATTTCTCAATTAGTTGATAAATCTTGTAAAAGAAAGAAATATTATCAACAAAATAAACAAAAAATTACAAATATAGACAATGTTCGACCACCCTAAATAAAAATTTATTGTTTTTATATTTGTAAGTGCTTGACAATAAAACAAATGTTCTATATAATATGTCTATCGTGAACACTTGTTCACTATACGAAGGAGAATTGTAATGAGAACAAAAAATCCTGAACTTATAAAAAACATAATTGATTTTATCAATATACAATTCAAAGATAAAGGTCAAGCACCATCTTTAAGAGAAATAGCAAAAGAATTTAAAATTTCTACTTCTTGTGTTTGGAAATATTTACAAGAAATGAATAATAAAGGTTTGATTTCAAATAAAGGAGGTTTTCGTGGAATAAAAACAAAGTATATGGAAACTGCAAAAGATAATGTAAAACAAATTGCTATTGTAGGTTCTGTTGCTTGTGGCACTCCTATACTCGCTGAACAAAACATTGATGGTTATCTTTCTATTTCTAAATCATTTTTGGGCAGTGGTCAATATTTCATTCTAGTAGCAAATGGAAATAGTATGGTAGATGCTGGAATATGTGATGGTGATTATGTTTTAATAAAACAACAAGAAACAGCAGAAGAAGGTCAAATCGTTGTTGCTCTTATTGATGATGAAGCAACATTAAAAAGATACTATCTTGATAATAAAAATAAAAAAATAAGGTTACACCCTGAAAATAAAAATATGCAAGATATGTTTTTTGACAAAATTGAAATTCAAGGTGTAGCAACAAAAGTAATTAAAGATTTAATTTAATTTGGTAATATCGCAGATGTGCCCCGTTTTGCGTTATTATATATTGAATACAAAAGTAATAGGCTCAGTTGATGGATTCCCAAACCTCAAATTTTGTTTATTAAATTTAACCTTTTGTATTTATGGGAAAAGGAGTTTAATTGTGGATATGGTAGAATTATCAAAAAAAACACGATTTAGATGTCCTGAATGCTCAAATTACATAAATGGCACAATACAAGCTAATGGAAATGTAACAGGTACATGTAAGGTATGTAAATCGGTTATCTCTTTTAAGCAATGTACAACAAAAGAAAAACGCATTCGCGTTATTAAAAAATAATATTAAATTCGTTTACATAACAAAATTAAGGTCGGATTGAAATAGTATCTTAATAAAACCTTGTTCAATATTGTGTAAATAAGATTCGTGTAAAAGGCTGTAAATACCTTGACGAATAATAGTTTTGTGAAAGGAACTATGTCGTTGGGGTATTTTTATTTTGCTCCAACCAAAGTAGTTAAAAGGAGAATTATTATGACAGCAAACGAAATTAGAAAAGATTTAAAAAATATTAGATATTATTATTCAAGACAATCAGTTTTTGACAAAGTAACAAATACTATTGGTCAAAATGTAATTATAGAAAAATTAGATATATAATAAGGCTATTTGTTTAGCTCCACCACGATTATATGATTTATATATTTCTTTGTATTTGCAAAACAATACGCAAGATTCTCTATCTGAGAAATTAGGTTATTCAATAGAACATATATCAAGGTTAAATTCTCAGTTAGTAAAGTTTTTTGAAAAAGAATTAAATAAAAAGGAGGAAAATTAAATGTTTGTTTTTAAACCAGATTTTATGAAAAATGCTAATAATGTTTATAGAACAAAATACTATATTATTAAGCAAATTTTATCAATAAACACTGATATGAATGGCAGTTCAACAATTCATAGTGATGATTTTTATTATTTAAGAACAAAACATTTAGACAAATTGTTTGAATTTTATTTTGGTAATAGATTAGTTATAAATGGTAAAAGACTACACTATACAACGCATACAAAAAAATATATGTAATAAAAGTATTACATATTTATAAATAATTCTAATAAAATTAAATTTATTTTTTTAAAAAGTAAAAATCAAAATAAAAAAGTCATAGTATGTAATTATTTACTATGACCTTTTTAATATTTTAATTTCTTTTTAATTTTGTAAATAGTTTTAAAATTTGTTGAATAAGTTTTAACAAACTCAAAACTAGTGCGATTATATCTGCCAAGATATAAAGTTTAAATAGGTTTTTTAGTGTTGTAATTTC
>CASEHF010000004.1 GCA_949287685.1 uncultured Christensenella sp.
GATTAATATGTGAATGTGTATCAATTAACATTTTTTACTTCCTATATAATATAAAAGAATTTTATAAAAAAGCACTCATTTCGACTTTTAATAAAATAGACACTTATATAATACAAAACGCGAGAAAAATAGTCAAGTTTTTCATATATTTTGATTTAAGTTCTTAAATTTAGGTATGCGTAAGATTTGGTTTTTTATGGTGCTAGCGAGTCTCGTGACCTTGCTATTCGTTGACCCAGAGGACAGTATCAATGCTATGATGAACGCAGGTGCAGATGCTGTGAATCTAACTATTAAGTTATTAGGCATTTATGCGGTGTGGCTAGGGATCATCGCCCTTGTTGATGCGAGTGGATTGTCTAATAAAATTGCTAACCTGCTCGACCCCGTAATAGATTGGCTGTTTGGTAAAACTGACACGGAAACAAAAAAATACATTGCTCTAAATATGTCGGCGAACATTTTAGGTATGGGCAATGCCTGCACACCCACTGGATTAAAGGCGATGAACGGGCTCGACAAACAGAACAACTCCACGGCCGCCTCAACCGCTATGATTATGCTAATCGTAATTAACGCAACTAGCCTCCAACTGATACCTACCACAATTATAGGACTAAGGCAACAATACGGCAGCACCGCAAGTAGCGACATAATTCTGCCGACCATAATCTCGACATTTATCTCGACCGCCCTAGGCATAATTCTCGTAAAAATTTGCGCAAAAATTCACAAAAAACACCAAAATAAAATAAAAAAGAGCAAAAATAGATGACTGTCAGCGTGTTTGTCACTCCTGTGCTGATAATTTTACTGCTTGTTTATTGTGCAAAAAAGAAAGTAAACTGCTACGGGACCTTTGCAAATGGGGCCAAGGGAGCAATTGGGCTTTGTCTCGATGTGCTACCCTTTTTGGTAACAATCTTTGTAGCCATTCAATTATTTCGCATTAGTGGGCTGGCTGAAATTGTGGCAAACTATTTGGGTCCAATAATTGAGTGTATAGGAATACCGCGCGAGTTGACCGAACTAATGATAATTAGACCCTTTAGCGGTAGTGGGAGCCTCGCACTTGCGGAGCAAATCTTTTCCACCTACGGACCTGATAGTTATATATCGCGATGCGCTAGTGTAATTATGGGTAGTAGCGAAACCATTTTTTATGTAGCGACTATATATTTAAGTCAAACCAAAGCAAAACGCCTACTCTACGCAATACCAGTAGCGCTCATTGCAACGCTTGCTAGCAGCATAATCGCGTGTCTACTATGTCGAGTAATGTAAATGTTATATAAAACTTCCCCAAAGCAATTTTAGTAAACACCACTGTCTAGCGCTGTGCAAATTATAAAATTGAAAAGCAAAAACGCGCTTTACTAAAAACCCAAGAATCAAATGCCAAAACAAACCAGAAATTAAAAGATTTTAGGAGGTAAAATATGAAATTGTTTGATTTAATAAAATTAAAATATTTGGTATAATTTTGCTTGTATTTTTTGAAATTTAATAAAAATTAGCCACTTTTACACAATTTTAATAGTACTAGCATTAGTTTTATAATAATGTAAGTCGTTATACTATGATAACAGTAGCTAACTCATAAAAAGCAACTTTGATAACTTTTTCACAAAATAGTTAAGTACTTTATATTATTTGAATAATGATAGTCTAGTCAATCGGTATTATTTTTGTAAAGGTATTGAAATCAAAAATGTTATGTGGTATAATATATTAAATAGGATTTAGAATTGAGGAAAAAATGGTTATAATAGATAAAATACTGACACTTGACGATGTCGAGAAATTGAATAAAGCAAATAGAGCCGAAGTTATACTAAAAAACACGGTGGGACAAAAAGCCGATATTATAGAGCAACTTAATGACAATGTAAGTATTCGAGTAATCAACGGTTATGATGCCACAAAATACGCAAAATACAAAGAACCTAAGTACCAACAACGCACTTATTACAAGCCGAAAGATTTGGCGGCAGTGATTAGAGCTTTTGAGACAATTGAAAACAACATAGATAAAAAATGGACTGACACCGAAAAGGCGCTATTTGTATATATTTATTTAATTAAAAATATTCAATACGACTATGACAGCAAAAACAACGATGCGAACAGCAATTTACTCCCTATACTCACCCATTCCAGCAAGTGTGCAGGCTTTGCCACCTGTTTTATGGAGGCTATGGACCGACTAGAAATTGAAAATGAATTTAAAAATGTCCCCAAAATTCACTCCTTTAATTTTGTTAAATTAAACAAGCACTGGCGCGCTATTGATGTCACTTGGGGGCGCACTTATCTCGATGGAGAGCCAAATAACAAAGACTTTTTACGACACTTTGGCATGTTGCCAATTGATGACAAATCATGTACCTTCACATATTTTTTAACTGATGAGCCTTTACAAAAAACCAAGCCCTTCACAAAGAGTGAAGTGAAAAATGCCCTCAAGACTATAAATGCTAGCCGACATAAATTCGCCACACAAGATAAAGAAAGTGAAATGGCACGATAGTTTAATAACATACAAAACTAAGTGAAACTTTAAAAAAAATTACATTAAATGCGATTTTTATTAAAAATTTGATATTTTTAATTGTTTTTGATAAAATTTTACGAAATTTAAACCATATTACTTAAACTATAACATTTGAATTAAAAAACTACACTTCCGTAATTTAGGTAGTGTAGTTTTTATTTATGAAATGCCTACATTATTCTATTATCTTAAAAACTATATATTAATTTTATTTATATAAGCGTACTTTTTAAGTATTAGGCTGACTGGATGTATCGGTAGAAGCATCTGTCTTGGGTTGGTAAATGCGGAATTTGAGTTTGCCTAGTTCGACATCGGCATCTACTGTGACCTTTGCATTGGCGGTAAGTTTCCCTGATAAAATCTCATCAGCAAGTTTATCCTCAATCTCCTGCTCAATCACTCTACGCAACGGTCTAGCACCATAGTCGGCGGTATATCCCTTTTGCACAAGGTACTTTAGCGCATCCTCGGTAAATTTGAGTTCGATATTTTGCGCTTTTAGTTTGTTGACCACCTTTGTGATTAACAACTTCGCAATGTGAGCAAGTTCGGGCTTTGATAGTGACTTGAATATCACAATACTATCAATACGGTTTAAAAATTCAGGTCTAAACATACCTTTTATCGCTTTATTCAAGATTTCGGCAGCATCCTCATCGAGTTTTGCAATTTTATCCTCATCCTCTTCTTGCTCGTATTGGGCGCGATTTTTCTTGTATGCGGGGTCACTAACCCCTGCGTTACTGGTCATAATTATAATAGTGTTTTTAAAACTTACAGTTCTACCGTGGCTGTCTGTCAACCTACCATCATCCATAACCTGCAACAAAATGTTAAACACATCGGGATGCGCCTTTTCAATCTCATCAAATAAGATAATTGAATACGGCTTTCTACGCACTTGCTCAGTAAGTTGTCCGCCATCATCGTGCCCTATATATCCTGGAGGCGAACCGATTAGTTTGCTAACCGAATGCGACTCCATATACTCACTCATATCAAGGCGAATAATTAAATTTTCATCATCAAACATTGCCTCAGCCAAGGCTTTACTTAACTCAGTTTTTCCAACACCTGTAGGTCCTAAAAACAAGAATGTGCC
Organism: uncultured Christensenella sp.; assembly: GCA_949287685.1. Classification (GTDB taxonomy): domain Bacteria; phylum Bacillota; class Clostridia; order Christensenellales; family UBA1242; genus UBA7867. The sequence goes on from CASEHF010000004.1 coordinate 3,660, forward strand.
TATTGGTCTATTTGGGTCCTTGAGTCCTGCGCGAGCACGGCGAATTGCTTTACTAACCGCCACGACCGCCTGGTCCTGCCCAATCACACGAGCGTGAAGCAAACTCTCGAGTCCCATAAGTTTGTCGCGTTCGGTCTTGGTAAGTTTTGTAACAGGAATATGTGTCCACTGAGACACCACGCGCGCAATATCATCAAAACCTATGCTTGCGCTATTTTCCTTGCTCTCAAAGTCCGCTTGCATTTTGTCGATCTCCTCGGTTACTCGCTTGATTTCCTCGCGAATAAAGGCTGCTTTTTCGTAATTTTGAGCGACAACAGCCTCTTTTTTGTCATTTTCGAGGCGAATTAACTCATCTTTTTTCTGTTTTAGAGGCGCCGGAATTGTAGCACCGCTAACTTTTGCACGACTGCTCGCCTCATCGATTAGGTCGATTGCCTTGTCTGGCAAACTTCTGTCCATAATGTAGCGGTCACTGAGAGTCGCAGCAGCCTCAATTGCTTCATCTGTAATTTTGACATTGTGGAAAGCCTCATAACTATCGCGGAGTCCCTCTAGAATTTTAATCGTTTGCTCGACTGTCGGTGGATTCACCATAACAGGCTGAAATCTACGCTCGAGCGCCTTGTCCTGTTCGATAAATTTGCGATACTCATCGGTAGTTGTGGCACCGATTGTCTGGAGTTCTCCACGCGCAAGGTATGGTTTTAGCATATCAGCAGGGCTAATTTCGCCCTTGTCACCACCCGCCTGTGCTAAGGTATGCAACTCATCGATAAACACGATAATGTCTTTATTCTGGATAATAGTCTCTACGGCGTTTTTGAGTTTTTCCTCCATACTACCGCGATACTTTGTACCCGCCATTAAGGAGCCGAGTTCGAGCGAAAAAATTGTTTTATTCTTTAATAAATCTGGCACATTTCCATTCACAATCGCGGTAGCCAAGCCCTCTACAACGGCTGATTTTCCGACCCCCGCCTCACCAATTAGCACGGGGTTGTTCTTAGTTTTTCTACACAAAATCTCGATAACGCGGGCAATCTCATCCTCGCGCCCGATTACGGGGTCAATTTTGTTTTGGCGTGCTTTTAGCGTTAAATCGGTACCGAGGTCGAGTAGATTTTTGGGCAAGGTACTGCCATCGTTTTTAGAGTCAACGGTTTCGCCGCTCTCGCCCTCCTCGTACGATTCGTTTCGGAGCGCATTCAGCACATCATATTTCAGCTTATCGATGTCGATATTAAACCCACGCTCAAGCATCGTAAGTGCCGCACTTCTGTTTGTCGCGAGCATTGCTAGCATTACATGCTCGGTCCCCACAAAAGTTTGCCCTAGGCGTGCAGAAATTTCTTGACTAGCGCGCAAAATTTCCTTTACTAGCGGAGTTAAATCGATTTCGCTCTGGTCTAGACTTGGGCTTTTTTGCACATTCTCATCAAAAAGTTGCAAATAACTTGCTTTTGTCACTCCATATTTTTTCAGTATTTTTGCGGACAAGCATTCCTCAACCGAAATTATACCAAAAAGCAAGTGCTCGGTGCCAAGCTCCAAATGGCCGCTACGGTTGGCAAGTTCTCCCGCGTTTTGCAATGCTGTGTCCACAAGTTGTGTAAATCCATTGTTTTGTGAAAACATAGTCTATTCCCCCTTTTTTCCTTCAATATTATCAATTTGACGCTTCAATGCCGCGGCATCCTCGTATCGCTCCTCGGCTACGGCGTTTTTCAACCTCTCTTTTAGGCTGTCCACTTCGCTAGCCTTTGGCAATGTGCGTTTTTTTAGTTTCACTCTCTCAATAGGCGCTGGCTGGTCAGCATAAAAGTTCTTTATTGCAGGCTCGACAACTTCGCTTAAATATTTATAACACTCTGGGCAGTTGAGCCTACCGGTTTCCAAAAATTCTTTACTCGTATACCCGCATACAGGACACGAAAGCACCCTACGCGAAGGCTTGCGGCGCGCAAACGCAACAGGGAAATCGAAAAATTCCCCAATCATTGGCTCGACAATTTCATCTAGCCCGCGCTCCTTTCGTGCGCAATCGGCACAGAGATGCTGCTCAGTACGATGCCCATTTATCTCCAGCCAAGTTAAGTGTGTGGCTGGCTTTCCACATTTATCACAATAATACATAGACTCACCTCCTCAGTCCTTTTTCCTTAAAAATTTTTTGTGTTTTACTAAAATTCGCTGCAAAATCTGCGCGCGTAAGTGGTTTTCTAGTTTGAACGGATTACTCAATGCGCTAGGACTCAAGGCAATTTTAATTATTTCCGCCTCATCCTCGTGCAATACATTACGCTCGACCGCGCTATCTATTATATAGCACGCCGTGCGGTAATCAACACCATCATTCAGCCTATCAATAACGCCATTGAGCCAAGTCGAATCTTTCGTATCGGCGCGCATAATCGTAATGTAGCCGCCACCGCCGCGCTTTGATTCAATGAGAAAGCCACGCTCGTAATTAAAGCGTGTAGACAGCACATAGTTAATTTGACTAGGGGCGACATTGAAGTAACTAGCCAAGTCATTGCGGCTAATATCAAGGTAATTATCATCTCCTAGGGTCTTAATCAAAAATTCCTCTATCATATCCGAAATATTTGACACGCCACACCTCCTTTGTGCGCCTCTCACACAACGAAATTGCAAAAAATTGCACTTTTTTATCAAAAAACGCGTTTTTTACGCTTTTTTAGCGTTCTTTGCGCATTCGTTAAACCTCGATACTTTTGCCCTCCCCACCTATCGAAGTGGAGTGTCAATGATTTCGTGGAGTTGTGCGAGTTTGACTTTCTTTGACCTTTATATTATATATTTATTATATGCATTTGTCAATAGTTTGTGTCAAGTTTTTCTAAAAAATTTGAGAAAATTTTTATTATTAGCAATGCGATTGAGATACACACCCTCTCCCTCAAATTTCCTCTAAAAAATATCGAACAAATGTTTGACAAAGCCAATTTTTTGTATATAATATATAGGAATAGATGCGGTGCGTGGGCGCAGTGCAGAGGCACACCGCCGATAGATAAGTAAAGCTATTCGCTCTTAATGTTGTCTACAGTTAGTTAGGAATGTTTAAAAAGGAATAGATCCTTTGTCTAAAGGCGCTGCGGGTCGAGGCTCAGGATGACCAGTAAATGAAACGCACCGCGGATACGACTGTACTATTTTCTTGTTGGTACGACTTGTTCTTTCTTATTGCGGGTGAGGCTTCGCACCGACTACACACCGAGGTCGAGGCTCAATAGGAATTACAGATTGCGCTTAAAAGTCAACAACTTAACCCGCGCGACAATATATAGTTAAGTATATAAAACCAGCAGCATAAAAATAAAGGGAAATTAAATAATCAAGGAGGTGAAGCGTGGACAAGATAATTTTGCATTGTGATTTAAACAACTTTTATGCATCAGTGGAATGCGTGCTAAACCCCGTATTATGGTCAAAGCCCGTTGCGGTCACAGGTAACCCGCGCACGCGACACGGCATAATTTTAGCAAAAAACAATGTAGCAAAAAGTTTTGGCATTAAGACCGCACAAGCCATTTGGGAGGCGAAAAAACTTTGCCCTGATTTAATTTGCTTACCTCCGCAGTTTGAAATTTACAAAAAATACAGCGAGCAAGTGCGCGAAATCTACAAGCGTTTTACCGATAGAGTCGAGAGTTTTGGACCCGATGAGTGTTGGCTAGATGTCACCCACTCTACTAAACTTTTTGGCAGCGGCCCCGAAATTGCAGACAGGCTACGCGAGATTGTAAAAAAGGAAACAGGGCTCACGATTTCGGTCGGGGTGTCCTTTAACAAATACTTCGCAAAACTCGGCAGCGACTTAAAGAAACCCGATGCGACAACGGTTATCACGCGCGAGAATTTTCGAGACAAAATTTGGGGGCTGCCTGCGGATAGCCTAATTTTTATCGGTAAACACACCATTATCAAACTCAACCGCCTCAACATCTACACGATCGGCGATTTAGCGCAGGCGGATGAAAATGTATTAAAGCAGCAATCTATTATCAAGCCAATGATTGACCGCTGTACGCGATTTGCGCACATATGAGGAGGTCGAGACTATGGTATTGACTCTCGCCGAAAAGGTCACTTATCGTATGCGACAAATAGGAGTGCTCGGGAGAACAGCAACCTTGTCGATTCGAAATAACGATTTAACGCACAGCTCACACTCCATAACCACCCAAACCGCCATCGACAATGCCGAGGACTTCGCTAAAATGTGTATGCAGATTTTTGACAAACACTGGAAAGCAAACACCCCTTACGCAATTAGGGCGGTGCGGGTAAGTTTGTCCAATCTAGAGCGTGCAGACACGGCACGGCAAATAAACCTTTTCGATTATAACAAAAACGAGAAGTTAAAAAAGTTAAATGAAAGCCTAGATAAAATTAGAGACAAGTACGGCTACTATGCTGTTAGGCGGGCAAAAACCATTGAGCGTGATTTTATAAATTATTACGAAGCCGATGAGGAGGAGGCAGAAGCAGACTAAATAGAAAAAAAGTTGCACTATGCTATAATTAGGCTAGAAAAATGTGGTTAGTAATAGTATTTCCTGTTTTAAAAGGAATAGATTTTTCGGTGCGTGGGCACAGTGCGGAAGCGGTGCGAAGCCGCACACGCAATAAATAATACTAAGGGGCTACGCATTTTTAGTGATTGTTTGCGGTTTGCTTGGATATTTTTTAAGCGGAATAGATCCTTCGTCTGAAGGCTTCGCGGGTCGAGGCTCAGGATGCCTTCCCGCGAGCGGGAAGTCTGGCGCAAGAGTACTTAGCACGGTAAGAAGCGAATAGTTTTGCGCCAGCCCAGCATCATCCTCTTATTTTTAGTTGTAACCCAAGAATTTTTAAAGAGGAATAGATTTTTCGGTGCGTAGCCGCACACGCAATATATACATATTTAAGTAAAGCCACGCACTGCGTGCTTTGATTTAATTTTGCTTGTATTTTTTAAAAACTTGCGTTTTTTAATCGTTTTTACACGGTTTTTACGGTACTATGCAATAGTTTTTGATTGCATAGTACTATAAAACAAAACTTTGATATTGTATAACAATTAAATCACATAGTGCCACAAATCAAAAACTAAATATTGCATAGCACCGTAAAGAAAAACTTAGATATCACATAGTACTATGAAATAAAATTTAAATACCCCCACTAGCACGCAATATATAATACCATAATGAACTTTCTATATATATAATATAGACTTTCCTATTCGAGATTTATTTATAAAGTTTTATCTAATTATTTGTCCAATTAACTTTTGTATATAAAAAAAACGAGGCAAAATACCTCGTTATTCAAAAAGTAAAAAGGATTGATGTAAATTCAAGATAAGATTTTTACCACCTAGCACATTACGGGGTCGAGTGTAAAAACTTAACTTAAGCTCTCACCCTCACCTATTGCTGGCGCTCGTAATCTAAATTTTGTTTTTGCTTTTTAGTTTTATATAGAGGGAGAGGCTCATCCTCAAACTCCTCATCCTCCTCAATTAAGTCAAGCCCAAGTTCGGCACGAATGTCATTTAAGCGTTTTTCCATTTCAAACTTCAGCTCGTTCTTTAAATCATCAAATAAAATTTGATTTTGAGACTTTGAATACTCGTAGACATCTTTGCGGAGTTTATTCACATTAATACCCGCCTCATCCTCGGAAACGATTGCTTTCGCACGCTCGTAATCAACATTCAGCAGTCTCGCTAGCACAAAAGCCTCATCCTGCCTAGCTCCCATTGACACGACTCTGTCAATATCAAACTCATTTAATTTGCCACCAAATTCGGACTCAAAGGCATCGTTTGCGCGCTCAACCGCCTCCCAAATGGCTGGCATTTGCTCCTCATCCCCCAACTCTGCCCCGATATAATTATACGCAACGCACACAAAAGCCCCTAGTCTAATTCCAAAGGCGCAAGGGGTGTCCGTGTCATTGAGCCCAGCCTCCAAAAGGTTATCTTTTATTTCCATAGGGTCAGTGAATTGATACTTGTCTATTACTTTTCGCACTTGCGCTACCTCGGGATATGCACCGAGTTTGCGGAGTTCTGCCACGCACTTTTTAACATCTTGATAACAAATTTCAAAAGTATCCCCTGCGCGAATTTCGAGCGGGTCGAGCCTTTGTTGCGGGTTGTTTTTAATAATTGGCATATCCTCGTGGATTTTATATTCAAAATCTTTTGGCTTGGGCATAACATACCACCTTTTAACACTGTCGTTCGTGAATAACTTCTTGCGTGTTTGTGCGCTGATACTGCTTAAAATCAAGCATTGCCGTGAGTACCGCATCCTCCAATGCTGGGATTTTTTGATAAAGTTGGTTATTTTGAATCAAGCGCGCACGAAATACTTTTTGCTCGGCAACAGGCTTGCCCGCTACCCCACACGAAATCATTGAATATTGATAAATTTCAGGCACATTATTAAATAATGGCACGCTTAAATAATTTTTATTCAAAGTCTCTCGCTTTTCCTCATAGAGGGGCACGCCCGTAAACCACACGGGAGAGTTTTGAATGAAAAAACTGGAATCCGAATCATTTAAGTTACGCAACTGATACGAATATGGCTCTTTCGAACCGTAGGCTACCACTTCCCACATATCACGAGTGTGTTCATTTAGTTCAGCACAAACGATGTCCGCAACTGATTTCGGCGAAAGATTTATATATTTAGAAACCACGGAACGATATTTTTGGGTGCGCTCGATCAAAAACGCCTCGATATTGTCCTGCAAAGTTTGAGTGTAGTATTGGACATTATTTTTCATATCATAAAATGAATCATAATCATCGATTTTCACATCAAAATCAGCATCAAACTCGCAATCTTTAGAAATTTCAATTATATTACCAAGGTTATGATAAACCTCATCGGTACTTTTCTTGAGTTGCTTTATGCGCGCCTCGTACTTGGTCACTTGATGAGGCAGATTGTATAAATCATCATTTCTGCCTTTAAAATCATTAATCAATTCACCTAAAGTAGCAGCCATTCTGTTGTTTAATTTTTTCATAAAGCCTCCTTTGGTATTCGATTTTAATAAACGCCGCTAAATCTTACCTCGTTAACAATACATATATAATATAGGGGTCATAACCACATATGGCGTTAAATAACATTGCCATTACGCCGAATCGCAACGATTATTGTATCACATATATATGGTCATTATTTCATATATATTATATATATTTGAGCCGCCCCTATTATAGCATATTCCCGCACACTTTACAATATAAATGACAAAAGTTATTAAAATGATGAAAACAGTAAATTACTAATAACAATTTTCTTAAAAAATTTTAAAAAATTTGTTGACAAAAGATTAATTTTAATGTATCATTGTATCGTTATATCGCCTCACGGGGTGTAGCGCAGTTGGTAGCGCACATGGTTTGGGACCATGGTGTCGGGGGTTCGAGTCCCTTCACCCCGACCAATACCTTACGGTATAATTTTATGGCTCAGTAGCTCAGCTGGTTAGAGCGCCGCCCTGTCACGGCGGAGGTCGTGGGTTCGATCCCCATCTGAGTCGCCATTCTCAAGTGATAAGTTTTATTATTTGAGACAAAATACGAGTGACATAGTTCGTGGGGTCGAACGGGCACGCTTGAAAAAGTCGCCAGTGGCGAGTTTTTAGTGCCCCGGCGTGATAGCACCGTAGGTGCGGAGCGATCCCCATCTGAGTCGCCATTCTCAAGTGGTATGTTTTATTACTTGAGACAAAATATGAGTGACATAGTATTTACAAAACAGTACAAACTACAATTCACTCACATCTAATAATTTAAAGGACCAGCCTTACTATACGGGACTTTAGCTCAGTTGGTTAGAGCGTCCGGCTCATAACCGGATGGTCCAAGGTTCGAGTCCTTGAAGTCCCACCATTAAGTAAGGCTTTTTCTTAAAATGGGACATGGCTTGTTTTACAAGCCCCGGTAGCTCAGCTGGTAGAGCATAGGACTGAAAATCCTTGTGTCGGGGGTTCGAGTCCCCCCTGGGGCACCATTGGTACATTGTACCATAATAATTGGGGGTACTCGAACCCCCGAGTGAGCGGGACTTGTTGCTTGAATAAAAACTCAACTTTCAGTTTATACTGACAAAACAACTTAATACCTATTAGGTCATATGCTGGCGTGGCTCAATTGGCAGAGCAGCTGACTTGTAATCAGCAGGTTGATGGTTCGATTCCATTCGCCAGCTCCATTCCTAATAGGATTTTATGGGAGCTTTCCAGAGTGGCCAAATGGAGCAGACTGTAAATCTGTTGTCGGAAGACTTCCGGGGTTCGAATCCCTGAGCTCCCACCACAAGCAAGGAGAACGAGAAAACTTTTGCGAGATATAATCTCGCAAAGGTGGACTTGTTCTTTTTTTAATGCGGCGCACTTGTGCGTATGCAATAAAAAGGACAAGGTCACTTGCGCTAACTAGCGCAAAAGTTTTTGAGTGGCTTGCGCAGTAGTCTGGCGCGCTAGCGACAGACAACCAGCACTTAAACCCGCGGAAGCCTCTTTAAATCCCTTTTTTGTATCGTTATGCTCGCATAAAAGATACAAAAAACGAGGACTATAGCAAGTAGTTTACTTGCGTATGAACGAAGTGAGTGGCTTGCGCAGTGGTCTACCGTAAGGCGTAGCCGCGGATAGACAATCCCCAGCCCGCGGAAGCCATCCGAAACTTTGTTTGTGCTCTTGCGAATGCAAGAGGGATTCGAACCCCAAGAGGTTCGCACCGTTCGGCTTTGCCTCACTTTCGCGCCAGCCAAGTATTATCCTCTTATTTTTTAGTTGTAACCCAAGAATTTTTTAAGAGGAATAGATCCTTCGGGCAGCGTATTGCTAGGTGTTCATATTGTTGCCTCTCACTATACGCTGAGTTACAAAGGCTAACGCGGGGAGCGCTCAGGATGACAGTGATTTAAGAGTATCGCGGGTACGGCTTTGTACTATCTATCGGGTGTGCGCCTTCGCACCGAGGTTTCGCACCGCGCTAGCGACAGACAACAAGCCTAGTCCACGGCTGCCGTTTTATAATTTCGCGTATTTTCTTTTATTAAAACATTTTGAATTTTGAGGAGTTTGGGGTATAATAATTATTAAATTGGGGTTTTTATAGATATATACTATATTATTTACCAAAATATACGAATTATCTAGATATGAAAACTAGATTTTTTACCAAAAGTATACATTAAAATAATTACCCAAAATACATCGAAGGAGATTTCTATGAGAGATTTAACAAAAATGATGCACCCTAAAAGCATCGCCATTATTGGCGCGAGCCCGAGGCAAGACTCAGTGGGCAACGAACTAATTAAACGCGCTGTAGAGGCAAAATTCAACGGACAAATTTTTGCTATTAACCCAAAATACACGGAAATTGAGGGTGTGCCGTGTTATCCAAGCGTTGCGAATGTGCCTACCGTTTTGGATGTGGTAATTATTGCCACACCCGCCCCCACGGTTTTGGGAGTTTTAAGGGAGTGTGCCGAGGCAAAGATTAGCAATGCTGTGATTATTTCGAGCGGCTTTAAGGAAACAGGTGCCGAAGGCGAGGCGCTTGAGCGAGCGATTGCGGACTTCGCAAACGAGCATAATATAAATGTAATTGGTCCAAACTGTCTAGGCATACTCAACAACGCCCCTGATGTCCGCTTTAATGGATGTTTTGCTCCTATTCAGGCAGTGAGTGGAAACATAGGTTTTGCAACTCAGTCTGGAGCGCTCGCAAGCGGTATAATTAACCTACTCCCCACGCTAAAAATCGGGCTAGCACAAATGGTGTCGCTTGGCAATCAGTGCCAAATTAACGCGCTAGACATTATGGAAATGTGGGAAAAAGATGATAAAATCAAGCAAATACTAATGTACATTGAGTCTATACCCGACCCCGTTAAGTTCCGCGAAATTGCTACCCGCGTATCCCGCAAAAAGCCGATACTAATTATCAAATCTGGTCGTAGCGAGCGCGGAGCAAAGGCGAGCGTGTCGCATACAGGCAGTCTCGCTGGAGATGACACTACCGCAACTGGGCTATTCGCTAGCAGCGGCGTAATTCGCGAGTTGTATTTGCGCGACCTCTTTAACACGGCGCAAGTTTTCTCAAAATGCGATTTGCCAAAAGGCAACAGGCTGGCAGTTGTGACAAACGCTGGTGGTCCTGGAATAATGGCTACTGACACAGCAAACGACTACTCTATCCCCCTAGCCGACCTCACAGACAGCACAAAGGCGAAATTGCGCGAAGTACTCCCTCCGCAAGCGAGCGTAAACAACCCCGTAGATGTGATTGCGAGTGCTACACCCGAGCAGTATGAAAATGCCGCTAGCATTCTCCTAAACGCGAAAGAGGTCGACATCCTACTCGTGATTTACCTATACATTGCGGGCAAAAATGATATTAAAATTTCGCACGCGCTCGAAAACTTAAAGAAAAAGCACCCCAACAAGCCGATTGTGAGCGTGTTTATGACCACTCCCGAATTTGATGCCGATGTAGTAGCAGAAATACCCGACTTCGATATCCCAACATTTCGCTTTGTGGTCGATGCGGTACATGGTATTGCAAGGCTAATCGAGAGAAAAAACTATCTCGAGAGAAAGCAAACCTCTCTCCCAAATTTAGGGGTAAACAAAGAAAAGGCTGCCTCAATTTTAGAAAGTGCGCGCGCGCAAGGTATCAAGCAGTTGACCACCATGCAGAGTTTGCAAATTTTTGATGCGTACGGACTACCCTTGCCGAAATTTGGAATAGCCGAAACACTAAAAGATGCAAAGGACATTGCCGCGCAAATCGGCTACCCCGTGGTAATCAAACTTTCTAGCAAGACTGTAACCCATAAGTCCGACATCGGCGGAGTAATAACAAACATCAAGTCCGATGAGGAACTCGCCTTTTGGTGGAACAGACTCGTAGATAGACTCAACAAAGCAAACCTTGTAGAGTCACTCGATGGAATTGTCGTTATGCAACAAGTATCTGGCGCTAACCGCGAATTGGTCGCTGGCGTTGTAAAGAAAGGCGGAGTGCATCAAATGATGTTTGGCTTGGGTGGAATTTTTGTAGAAGCACTAAAAGAAGTTACCTTCCGCCCGTGTCCCTTAACCCCACAAGATGCTGTCGATATGCTAAATGCTACAAAGGCAAAAAACATTATGGGCTTTGTGCGCGGAGGAATGGCTACCGACCCCAAAATCGCTGAGGAGACCCTATTACGACTTAGCAAATTAGTAACCGACTTCCCCTCAATTAGCGAAATCGATGCAAACCCCTTAATGATTGATGACAAAGGTAGGCTCTTAGTCGTAGATGCTCGCATCGTAATTGAATAATTAAAAGCACTTAATTAGGTTTTAGCCAAATTAGGTGCTTTTTTCTGTTTTTTTGTGTTGTATACTAAAATGTAGTATTCTAGCCGAAAACTATGCGCAAAATTGATTGCATAGTACTTTGCATAATACTAAATTTACTAACAAAACTTCAAAATAAAAAGTTGCATAAAAATACAACTTTTGATTAAATATTAATTTAAGCCTTGTTTGCACTGTGTAGTACATCGATGATTTTTGACTTCACAAAATCGCGCATATTGTCCTTACTCGCCTGCAAGTATTTGCGCGGGTCAAACACTGTGGGGTTTTCTGCCAGAAACTTTCTAACAGTAGCGGTAAACACAAGCCTTAGGTCGGTATCACAGTTGACCTTGCTAATACCGTTTGCACACGCTTCGGCAATCAATTCCTCAGGGACACCACGCGCTCCCTTAACATCACCACCGTACTGATTGATTATTTCGACATACTTTTGTGGCACACTGCTAGCGCCGTGAAGGACTAGCGGAGTGTCTGGAAGTAGTGTGTTAATCTGCTTTAAGATATCGATGCGCAATTTAGGCTCGCCCTCGAATTTATATGCTCCGTGACTCGTGCCAATCGCTATGGCGAGACTATCGACATTTGTCTTGTTTACAAAGTCCACCGCCTGCTCGGGGTCTGTATATTTATGCACATCGCTACTAACATCATCCTCGATTCCTGCTAGCACTCCCAACTCACCCTCGACCACAACGCCCTTTTTGTGCGCGTAGTCTACGACCTTTTTAGTAATGGCGACATTTTCCTCATAAGATAGGCTACTGCCATCAATCATAACCGAGTGGAAGCCTAAGTCCACAACCTCGCGAACGATGTCGAAATTTTTTCCGTGGTCGAGGTGCATAACGATGGGAATGTCGGTCATATTTGCGATTGCATCTGCGACATATTTTATGTAACGAGGCTCTGCATACCTCAACCCGCCCTCGCTCAAAGCAAGTATTACGGGTGAGCGTGTCTCGGTCGCAGCATCGACAATTGCCCTCATAATCTCGAGACTGCTAAAATTGAATGCGCCAACAGCGTAATGCTCTTTTTTTGCGCGTAATAAGATTTCGTATTCATTTAGTGTTTTCTTCATAATTGTTCTCCTTTTACTACTATTTTAAACAAAATTTTCAAATTTAGCAAATAAATTACAAATATTAGTTAAATTCATTTGAAAAAATATCGATAAAATAATATAATATGATTAAACTATTATTAGTTTACAAAAATAGAGAGGTATTTTGTATGATTTCACTCGTGGTTACTGCGGATACGAAAAATTACAACCTTCACGAGCGCGACCAAGCATTCGCAAACCTAATGGTACAATTTAAGCAGCCCTTTGAAATTGTCTATGTGGCTAATGCTGACTACGGCTTTTTAGGCGAACTTAAAAAAATTGTATCGGATAATCCAAATCGAAAGTTGGTAGTGACTGCCGCATCGACAAACATTAACACACAGATTTACACGGCACTTGACCAAACCGAAAACGGTGACTGTCTACTAATCACTATGGATACTGATGTAGATTTGATTAAAAAAATGCTAATGAAGCACTTCGATGGTGCAGATTTAGTATTCGTAAAAAAGAAAGAAAACTGGTTTAAGGCATTCTTTATTGCCCTAGGGCGTGCAACCTACCAAATGGGGTTAAAACTTCTCGGGCGTGGGCGCGACCTTTGCTGCGACCCTAGAATTGTGCTGCTTAACAATCGTTCGGTAAACACTATTATTCTAAACCCAGTACTTAGCAAGGCGCTGAGACTTGTAAACCCCGACCCAGAGCGTGAGGCACGCGTACTGACCGAGGATAAACTCTATGACAACCCCACCCCTTCGCAACAAAACAGTAATAACTCCTTTATGGCGCTAGGTATTGTGTCTCTGTTTTACATCATTGCACTATTCGTAATGGCAATCATATTCCCCATATTCAACTCTGGGCTATATACCGTTTGGGTATTAATCGCCATTATCGTGTGGGTAATACTTGGAGTCGTGGGTGCGGTGCTGGCTGCACGATTTATATATAACACGCGCCTAGGCATACCCGTGGCTATTAATTTAGCGAATGAACCTGTCATCAACATTACGGAAATCGTGCGCAGTGGCGATGAAATCAGCGAGGAGACTGTTAGTAGCGAATCCGATGATATAGAAAATATAGACACAGAACTAGAGTATACCGAGGATGTGACACCTAGTGATGAAGCACTAGAAAATGCTGAGGAAAACACTATAGAGAATGAGCAAAACAATGCAGCCTCCCCTACTAAAAACGAAGCTGTCGAAACATTAAACGCAACAGAAAAGAACTCAAACTCTACCGAGACAAAAGAAAAGCCCACAGAGGAAAAGACAAAAGTCACAAAGAAAGCAGACACTACTAAATCAACCACGAAAAAGGCTAGCACTACCACAAAAAAACAAAGCACCACAAAAAAGACAAATACAAAAACTAGCGCTAGCAAGAAAAAAACCGCAAGTGCTACACAACCGCAAATTTCTAGAGTAAAGAGCACTCGAACACCAAAAACAAAAAAGTGAGGTAAAAATCAATGGCAACAGTTAAAATAGGTATTAATGGTTTCGGTCGAATTGGTAGACTGGTGGCACGCGTAGCATCAATGGTTAACGATGTTACTATTGTGGGGATAAACGACCCTTTTATGGATGCTGAATATGCCCACTATCTATTCAGTCTAGACTCGACTCATGGCGAATATGATGGCACCGTATCCTTTAAAGACAACAATTTAATCATCGACCGCAAAAAGATTCCCTTTTTCTCCGAGAAAGACCCTGGTATGATTCCTTGGGGCGAATTGGGATGCGAAATCGTGGTTGATGCTAGTGGGAAATTTACGACTCGAGAACTTGCCGAAGCGCACTTGCGTGGTGGAGCAAAGCGCGTAATCATTACCGCTCCCGCTAAAGGCGAAGGAGTGCCAACCATCGTTATGGGGGTCAACCACGAGACACTCGAGCCCGATATGGATATCGTGTCAAATGCCTCGTGTACAACCAACTGCCTCGCGCCGATTGTAAAGGTATTAAACGACAATTTCGGCATCGAGGAGGGCTTGATGAGTACGATTCACGCGATAACTGCGACACAGTTAACGGTGGATGGCACCTCTAAAAAAGACTGGCGCGGAGGGCGTGCTGCGGGCTCTAACATTATTCCTAGTAGCACGGGAGCTGCAAAGCTCATCGGCGTAGTTATTCCTGAGCTAAAGGGGAAACTCACTGGTATGTCTTTCCGCGTACCTACTATCAATGTGTCTTGTGTCGACCTGACAGTTAGATTAAAGAAAGCGACCACCTACGAGAAAATTTGCGCCGCTATGAAGCGCGCTAGTAAAAACGAACTCGATGGTATCCTCGGTTATGAGGACCGTGCGGTTGTTTCTAGCGACTTTAACGGAGACTACCGCAGCAGTATCTTTGATGAAGGTGCGGGTATTATGCTAAACGAGCATTTTGTCAAAGTGGTGGCTTGGTACGACAACGAATGGGGTTACTCAAACCGCGTTATCGATTTAGCAAGACTTATGAAAACACAAATGTAAGGAGATAGAATGCGCTGTCCAAATTGCGGAGCGAGAATAAATAGAGGGGCGAATGTGTGCTTTAAGTGTGGGACTAGGCTATCGCAGATTCAACACGCGAGTCACCAGGCGGTAAAAAAGGCACGCGCCGAATACGAGCCTGAGAAAATCGTGTACACCACTTGCTGGCCGAGCGACTTAAACCACACTAAAACCCTACTCTACTGCATATTTTTAGGGCTATTTGGCGCGCACTACTTTTATGTAAAGCGGCCAATACCTGGAATAATCTATGCGGTATGTTGGTCGCTTTTTATATTATTCTATATTGTGTCCTATGCGGTCCTTGGGCCTCAAAATGGCTACCCTAGTTACGAGAGTTACGGTATGCAAATGGTTTCTATTTTTGTAGCCATTATGGGAGCGCTGGTGGCAATCTTTTGGCTCACGGACATCTTTAGAATAATTTTCAAGCGCTTTAAAATACCCGTTGTCCTCGAAACAAAGTGAGACATTGACAAAAGCGCAAAAGTCTAGTATAATTTAACTAGAATCGTATCTAGGAGCAAAAATGAAAACTATAGTTGTAGGAATGAGCGGTGGCGTCGATTCGAGCGTGGCCGCTCTACTTTTAAAAAATCAAGGTTATAGCGTTATCGGCCTCTTTATGAAAAATTGGGAGGAAAAAGATGCTTTGGGTCGCTGCACCAGCACGCAGGACTACGAGGATATGTGCCGTGTTTGCGATAAAATCGGTATCCCCTACTACTCGGTAAACTTTACAAAAGAGTACTACGAGCGCGTTTTTGAGTATTTTTTGAAAAGTTACAAAGAGGGGCGCACCCCCAACCCCGATGTGCTTTGCAATCGCGAGATTAAATTCGGTCCATTTTTGAAAAAGGCACTTTTATTAGGTGCGGACAAAATCGCTACAGGGCATTACGCGCGCGTGAGCGAAAAAAACGGACTCTATTACCTACAAAAATGTAAGGATACTACAAAAGACCAGACATACTTTTTAAATCAACTAAATCAACAACAATTAAGTTACACCGTGTTCCCGCTCGCGGACTTACTCAAAACCGAGGTGCGACAAATCGCCAGCAAGAACGGGTTAATCACCGCAAATAAAAAAGACAGCACTGGAATCTGCTTTATTGGTGAGCGAAATTTCCGCGAATTTTTATCTAAATACCTACCCGCAAAACCTGGAGAAATTAAAACAACCACAGGAAAAACGATTGGGCGGCACAATGGACTAATGTACTACACAATTGGGCAGCACAAGGGGTTAGGAATTGGCGGGCAAAAAGATGAGGCGGCGGGAGCGTGGTTTGTGGTGGCAAAAGACTTGACCACTAATACGCTAACAGTTGCCCAAGGGTCTAACAAAGACCTATATTCCATAGGGCTCGAGACCGCTGGATTTAACTGGATTCCCGCTCTCCCAACGCCACAAAACCTACCTTCATTATTTAATAGTAGCGAAACTCGAAATTCTCTCGACCTCCTCGAAAATGATGAAAAAAGTGCAAAAAATCGTGTTTTTTTGCAAAAAAACACTGAAAAAACGCAAAAATTTGAATGTTTTGCAAAATTTCGCTACCGCCAGCCCGACCAAAAAGTTTTCTGTGAAGTACAAAATAACAATGTAAAAATTACATTTGACAAACCGCAGCGCGCGATTACCCAAGGGCAGTTTTGCGTACTTTATGATAGCGCTGGTAACTGTCTTGGCGGCGGAGAAATTGATAAAATTTTTAAATAAATTTATCTATAACCACTTTCAAAAACCTACAACTTTTTGAGAGTGATACTCATTTATAACGCACATATGCCTAGCAAGTCTTTATTGACTATATAATTGTTATTCAAAACGGTTTTATTTACAAACAGGCTAAAATATGCTATACTTAATAAAAAAATTTGCGAGGAAATATGAACAAATTTCAAAACTATGTTTGGGAAAATTGTGACAGGGACAACCTTACCTACTCCATTGAGTACTGGAAAAAGGAATATCAGGCTGGCAAGATTGACTATAGCGAAATGCAGCACAAAGTCAACGCTGATTTTTACAAGGAGTATCTCGATAACTTTTGCGAAACAAAATTAAAGAACGGTCGCAGACCCAGCCAAGAATCACGCACGGGACTCGTTAACCTTGAGTTAGTCCAATGGCTCGTAATTTACGATGAGCAGAACCGCAAAGCGCAGTTTGTGCCATTCGTGTTTAACAACGACCAAACCAAAATAAAAACCTTACTCGACAATAAGTTATATACAATTTACCCTGATGAGGCTTCGCTACAGCGTGAAATCTCAAGGTTAGACTCTCTCAACGCTAGCAAAATTTACTCCGAACTTGTTAAAGAAAATGAGCGTATGAATAGAAATATCAGGGGCGCCAGCATAAACAAACGAAGCCTCGAGGAGACCGCGCGCGCTCGTGCGGGATTTGAGACAAAAAAGCAAATCCGCGAAAAATTATATGATTTACTAAAAACGGACTATACCCGCAACCGCAAAGTTGACTCCGTCAAAATTTATGATAGTTTCGCGCTTATGGATTCTTATGTGTTTTTTAAATCATGTGCCGACAGTCGCGGATATCGCGGAATGCTATTAAATAAATATGTCAAAAACATTGATAATCAATATGTGCTAGACTTAGATTATATTGCCACTATCGCAAATGGCATTAGCGAACTAGAATCAGTCAGTATGCTATACTTTCTAGAGGAGCGCGACATACAAAATAAACTCGTAGAAAAGCAAACTCGCGCCTCTAAAAAAATTACAGATTTTTAATGTTTGCCTTGTATTTATATAGTGCTATGCAATACTATGCAAAGTACTATGCAATATAAAAACGCGTAAAATACGCGTTTTTTCTTATTTTTATCGATTTTTATTGTATTTCGTTTATTTTTAACTAGTTTGGTCCTATACATTCTCTCAATTCAAACATAGAGAAATTTAAGAACTACATTAACAAATTCCCATCATCTGTTTCGACTACTTTTAAGATATTTACCTGCTGCCCTGTGTCCGCGTTTACATAGATATAGTAGGTAGAGCCACCACTCACACACATAAACTCATAACACAGTGTCTCCCCCACATAATCATTTGGAATGATTGCGAGTTTAACGGTACGGACATCGACATCCATTGTCAGCGCCGCTCTTGCCTCGATTTCATCGATTGCGGGGCTTAAATTTTTTCTCTCGGTGTGGTTATATGCCCAACTCTGCGCTTCCCAACCTACAATATTCCCAGTATCGCACGCAACCTTTACTTTAATCATATCGGGGTAAACTATGACATCATTTTGAATGCTGCATAAATTTACATACGCAAAACCTTCGCTTACAGTACTCCAAACAGCCCTCACATCAGTAAAACCAATGCTTTTTGCAAAGGTTTCAGCAGCCGTGCGACACTCATCTTCACTCTTTACCGCACTCCCCGCTTCATAACCACTATTTAACTGAAGCAAAATTCCATCACGCTTTGTGACTTGTGCAAAATAGTTTTCATCTCCCTTTGAAATCATGAAGTTAAAGGTCTCAAATTTGCCATTTGTTTCACCATTTTGAGTTACTTCATAGCCAACAAACCACTCTTTTACTCGATTAAGCGCTTCCGTTGCATTAATTTCATTTTCTGACAAGCCTTTTATTTCTTTATTTGTCACCGAATCACTAAAAGGTCCATCATAGATAAGTTGCGGGTATTCGACAATATCATTATTTAGTCCATTGAACTGGTTATTGAAATCACTTGTATCCTTATTTGGGTCCTTTACATGGTCAACAATCGAATAGTCAGTCGAAACCAGCACAACTAGGCGATTTAATTCGTATTTTATATTTTGACTCGACTCGTGAAGTGCTGCAATTTGATCCATATCATCCATACTAATTTCATCACCATCGATTAAATCCTGCTGTAATACTAGACAAAAGCCACTCAATTGATTGACAAAAGTTGTCGTATCGTTGATAGCATTATGCTCAATTGGCAAAGTGGCAATATTGTCTTGTGCCGTATTTGCGAGCGCCACAATATTTGAGAGATACTTGCTCTGCACATTTTTATCGGTCGAAACCTCTAATTTACTCAAATTTGACTCAATATTATTAATATTATCGGTTAATTCATATAAATTGCGCTGATAAACATACTCAAGTTGTGTTTTATACATACCCAAAGTATTTGCCGTTGTCGCCCAACTTACTCCAGCGTAAGTGAGCGCTCCCGCCCCCACCACACAACTTAGCACTATCGCCGCAATCGCTCCTTTTTTCATAAAAACACTCCTTTTTTTCAAAAAATTACGCTTTTTTAGCAATTTTGCTACTTTTTATTAAAATTTTACGCATTTCGTAAACATTTTGCCAAGAAAGTTTTTATATTGCAAAATTATGCTTCCCTATAGTCGTAACTATAGTTCGTGACCATATCCAACTACTGGTCGCAGTGTTAGGGTTGTAATAATACAACGCGCCATATGTCGGGTCCCAACCATTTAGAGCATCTCGAGCAGCATTGTACGCAGATTGATTAGGCTCGAGATTAATCTGCCCATCATTTACACAAGTAAAGGCATATGGTTGATATATAACTCCGTAAATAGTATTTGGAAACTTGCTACTAGCCACGCGATTCAATATCACCGCACCTATTGCTACTTGCCCCACATATGGCTCCCCTCGCGCTTCGGCGTGAATACATTTAGCCAGTAGGTAAAGGTCATTGCTTGATTGTGAACTCAAATTCATACCGAGTGCGGCGGCAGTCTTACTCCCCACGATACCATCGGGGTCAAGCCCATTGTTGCGCTGGAACCATATAACTGCACTACGAGTTTTTGACCCAAAAATCCCATCCACCTCTCCCGTGTAATATCCCCAATTTTTGAGTTTTTGCTGCACGGTACGAATTTGCGAAGTTGTCAGTCCTGTCTCAACGGCTAGTTCAGTCGTGTAAGTATATGGATTAAAAAGCCCCACAACACCTATCCCAACAATCGCCAACAGACACAGCCCTAACCCGAACCCTTTTATCAACTTTTTATTCATAACCCCCTCCAAAATGCAAAATTTTTTATAAAAATGCGCTTTTTTAGTTAAATTTGCGCTATTTTACAATTTTTTAATTAAAAAACGATTTGATAATTTCTACTAACTTCGAGCGATATACAATATTTTGAGAACCATCTAAATTTGCATTGACAAAGCAAAGTGGCGGATATACCACGCACCACCAATTGTTGCCAGTACCGCTGCCAAGCTCGACAATTAAACTATCGTACTCACCACTCTCCAGCACAACATCATCATAACACCGCGTAGGAAACTCCTCGCGCCTTAACTCTGCCTTTGCCCCATAATTATAACCATAATTTTGCAATGTTAAACACACAACTTCCGTAATTTCATCAATATTTTTCGAAACTAATTCCATGGCCTCAGCCTTAGTAGTAGCCTCTGCTAAAATTGGAGTTAGATAATTTACCAATGCATCTTTGACCTGATACTTTACAGCCTGGTCAATTGTATCATTACTATTTGCACGAATATGTATTCTCAAAAAACTGTCGGGGGTTAATGTTGGAGCACTCGCACTACTGAGCCCCACTACACCACCTAAAATCGCTAGTATTACCGCTATAATAATTC
This sequence comes from uncultured Christensenella sp., assembly GCA_949287685.1. Classification (GTDB taxonomy): domain Bacteria; phylum Bacillota; class Clostridia; order Christensenellales; family UBA1242; genus UBA7867. The sequence goes on from CASEHF010000004.1 coordinate 24,313, forward strand.
CTAATTGTTTTGCCATTTTTCCACCTCGAGTACAAATATTGACAATTATAAATTTTCTATAACAAAAATTTAAAAATAAAGTACTATGCAATCAAAAAACATTGCATAGTACCATAAAATTAGTGAAAATTTAGTATTTTTTGCACAATTTAAAATAAATTATAGTTTTCTTTCTCTATATACAATTACGCGGCTAGGGGCTGTAATGGGGAAAGTCAAATCAGGATTTTGCGCTAGTATTAATTCACTCGGGACATTGAGAGCCTTTGACACCTGCCACAAATCCTCCGCCTCGGGTATAATGTAGATACCAATTGCGTTTTGGTTTTCTGTCCTTTTTTCTCCCAAACTCACACTTTGTAAAATTGCGTTTGTATCGGTTTTTAACATAGTTGTCTCAATAGCGAGTTCTGCTAGAATGTCAATTTCTTTTGATTTTTTATTTCGAGCCTCGATATCACGCGGAACGATATTTATTGCAATTATATCAGCATCGGCATCGCGCTTTAGATTAACCACAAACGGCACTTCGGCAAAAACCGATTGGGTCGTGCCCTCATCATCATCGAGAGTATAGACAATATTGCAATTCATGACCCCCGTAACCATTATTTCGCCATTTTCGACCTCACGCGTTTTTTCAATCACATTACCCGCACAAACCGCCAGCACCCTATCGATTCGCGGCGAATCCTCCCCTAGCACTATGCTGCCATCAATTTTTTCAAAACTCAAATCGCTCGAAATAAGGTTTTGGGATAAAAAGGAAGCATACTCTGTATTGAGATTATAGCGCGGGCAGAATGCATCAGCCACCACCTCGACTGTTTTATTTTGATGCACAAAAATATTTGAATGCACGGAATTTTTAAGAATAATCGTACTTTTTGCGCTATTTAACTCGCCTTGCACCTCATATGAGGTCATACACACTTGAATTGTAGCTGAAATTACATCAGTAGGAACTACATTGTTAGCAAGTATTTCGTGCGTAAAATTTTGCGTTATTCGCTGGTTTTTGAGTTTCGGCTGTTCATCAGCGCTCAAGTAAACAATATTAGTGTAAATTTCGCCACTTAGAGAAATAACATCGTTTCCCGCCTCGGCTTTACTCAACACAGCCTTACTTTCAACGCACAAAATTTGACTAATCGAGGGTGGCAAATCGGACTCAATTTCGATTTCAAAACTTTGCGAAGTCGCCGCAAGCAAATCAGAGTATGCTAAATCCTCCTTTTTCTGCTCCGCTACAGAAACATCCTCGATATATTTAACTTTATCAAGGGCTATCATCACCGATTTTACCAAAATATTAGCCGTAAAAGTAACCGCCTGCTCTGATGCCTGCACCGCCGAAACCCCTACACTATGCGCTGTCGCAAAAATCTCAGTTTCGGGAGTGATTTCGCTATTCATAATATGTGCAGTAAAGTTCGAAGCGCTTTCTAAACAAGCATAACCTCCCTCAACCTTTTCAATTAGCACTTTAACACTCAACTTTCCATCAATTTGCGCACTACCGTTATTTGGAATCACTTGCTCAACGCACGGCATAACATTTAATGAGATTACTCGCAAAATCGCACCCTCAGTATTTGCCACAGTCATAACCGCTGGAATCGTATCTTTTCCTAAAAACTTAATGTACTTTACATCAAAATCTCCACTCTTTGGATTAAATGCCATTTCGCCCTCCTGAAATTTTCTAACAATAATGTATTTATTAAAGTTAAAAAATATGACAAAATTGCACTTATAGCAACATTTATGCGGCTTTTTCATAACATTAAGTATATGTTATATTACTTTCTCTAAAGATTTGGCTGTCTCACGGTTTTTTCACAAATCGAATTATTTAAACACCACTTAAATAATAAAAAATACTATAATTCGCGAAAAATACGAAATTTTAACGAAAAAAGAGCAAAAAAACGCGTTTTTTTACGAATTTTTGCTCTTTTTCTATTCTTTTAATCCAATTTTAACATCGCCGCAAAGCACATCACTGTAACTATAACTCAACTTTTCGTTCTTTATTGAGTTAGCGAGGCGGACTACAAAGACACTATTATAGATGTCCTCAAGCACCCCTTCGTAACGCGTAATTTTTTTGCGACCCTGGTTTACTTCCATTTCGATATTTTTGCCTTTAAGCTTTAAAATCTCAATTTTCACTTGGTTTAAATCCATTGTAGGTTTGCGCATAATACTCCCCTTTTGCAATAAAGTATGCGCAAAAACGGTGCTTTTAATCATATTTTACTAAAATTTTCACTTTTTTCACAAAATTTACGGACATTTTAATCAAATTCGCCGCTGCTATTATCAATCTCGGGATTTTTGTTTGTCGAATCATTTGGAGCAAAGTTTGCGGTAATCACTCTCCCAACAATTAGGTTAAAAGGAATGTCTGTACTCAATTTATAGGCACTCAAATCTGTGCCATCGCTGGCAGTCCACCCTACAAAATGATACCCAGCACTCGGAACAGCACTCAAGTGAATTGTGGTTGCATCGGTTCTGTCATAACCGTTTATACGAACCTCACCACCCACGGTCGCGGTAGCGAGGACTTCGTTAGCAATTCCGCCAAAGCCGCCCGTTACCTCCTGCCCTGTGGGAGCAAACTGCGCGATTAGCACCCTCCCCATAAAGCTCAAGAGTGGCACGGTGATAACGCTATCCGTGTAGCCGAGTCCCGCACCGTTGTCCGTTATCCACCCAACGAAGTCAAAGCCTGCATACGCAATAGCGGTTGCGGTTAGGTTTGTGCCATCGTTTCTCATACGAACTTCGCCACCATTGACTGCGTAAATCGCGGGGTCAGTGCCCGCAAAAATGGCTTGAAGCGAGATATTTGTAGTCAAAAATGGTATTGTGTAGACTGGGTTTTGGCTGATTTCCATACCGTTTGAGTCCGCCCACCATAAAAAGTAGTTTAGGGCAGTCGAAGGGATTGCGGTAAGTGTAACTTGTGTGCCGTAGTCGTATGTGCCTGCGCCCGAAACCGAGCCGAGATTAGAATCATTCACCGAAACCGAAACGGTGTACTGGAGAATTTGCCAAACCGCATAAAGCGTAACGGTGCCGTTTGCAGTAGTAGTGAGATTTGAAACGGTCTGCCCGTTTGTATAATCTACCGTTTGGGTATTTGAGCCAGTCTTTGCTGTCCTGCTCCACCCTAAAAAGTCGTAGCCCTCGTGAGTTGTGGTGGCAGGGCGCCCAGCGAGGCTCGTGCTAGTGCCATAGGTCATATTTTGGAGTGTCCCCGTACTCACTAAATGGCGATCACACCACTCCTTGCTAGGCTCGTTCCCTGCGCCAAAGATTTTGGTTAAGTCAAGCATTAGAAAATCATCAACCCAAAAAGTGCCAGCAACTCCGCCGTTGTCAAAATCTATGCGGACTGGAACGGAACCCGCAGAGGAGTTGCTCGAACGGTCAACGCGAAAACTGTACATATTCCACTGCCCCGCGGGCCCCATTGGAATGCTGGCTCCAACACTTGGCTCCTCCTCGGGCCAGTAGAGTTGGGTGCCGCCGACCACAGTCTCCTGGTACCCCCAATACTGGAAGTAGAAAATGTGATTTTTGTTGTCATTCGTGATACTCACACCGTTAGTAGTGTACGCGAGCGCCTCAGCTCCACCAGCGTTGCCCGTGATTTGGTAGGAATAACTACCGCTGCGGACATGGGCAGTGCTGTAACTGCCATTGCGCCAACCTGTATTTTCAAAACCCGCCGCGCTGCCGATTTCGTTTTCGTAACCGCTCGAGTTAAAGTACACGGTATATCGGTTTGCGGTCCAATTGGCGGTTAACCGAATATTTCCGTACGAATTAGCAGGGACTCGCAAAGTGGTACCACTGATCGAAGGAGCCGTGCCGCCATATGTGCCGCTACGCGAAATAGACCAACTACTAAATGTATACCCTGCTCGCGTGGGAGTCGAGACCGTGTAGGTTCGGGCGCTCGTGGACACCGTGTAACTACTCGGGTGGCTACTCCCGTAATTACCACTGTTTAGCGTGTATGAAATTGTGTAACTTCGCCCGCTCCAATTTGCGGTTAGTGTGATGTTTCCGCTAGTGCTGGCGGGAATATTTAAAGTCGTGCTGGTGCCTGAAATCGTGGGCAAGGTCCCCGAGTATTCGCTGTCTGTCCATGAAACAGTCCACCCCGTGAAAGTGTAACCATTACGACTGGGGTTGGAAATTGTGAGGGTTTGCGCGCTAGTGCTGGGGGTATATTCCGCTGGCTGCGTACTCCCTGCACTACCGCCATTGAGGTCGTATGTGATTGTTGAGGGGGCAAGAGCCACTAAATTCCCAATTGGAAAAGTTATAGAAACAGATGGCTGACCTACATAATTCTGGTAAGATCCCATTAATAGACTTGAATTTTGTAAACTTGAGGAAGCAAATGACCAAGTGTTTTCATTTCTTGAAAAAGTAATATTTGTTGAAATTGCTCTTGTTGAAAAAGAAGAATCTTCCCATGCATACCCAGGCTTTAGTTCAACTGTAAAAGTTAAAGAATAGAAATAAAAATAATAATAAAATACTTGATTTGGAGGAAGTGGCCATGGCTGGTTAACATATTCTGAACGAATCCACCCATAATATTGTCCACTAATAGAAGTTATTGTACCATAAGTATTATCATATGATACACTAGCACTTGGGCGCCCACCAGTAATACCTTGCCGGTAAAATGAAAGTGTACAACTCGCAGTGGCGGCATCGGCGGGAGTTTTTGTTTCAGGAGCATGGAGGAAATTAAAGAGAGCAATTACTAACATAATTACCAAAAAAGCATTGGTGACTAATAGCAAACTTGGCTTTGCCAAACCATTTCTCATACAATCATACCTCTTTATACTGTTAAAAATTTTCAATAAACTCAGTGTGTTTTAAGTGATTTTAGAGCCGTTTTTGTTAAATAAATGAGTACTTCATTCAAATTACGAGATAATTATATAATTATACTATATAAAAGTCAAACAATATGACCTATATTAGTATATTTTATATAAATTAATCACATATTAGCAGTAACCATTCCTATAATTATCGTTTAAAAAATAATATACTTAAATAAAAAAGGCTGGTAAATGTTAATTGGAAATAAAGGAATTAGTAGAAAAAATAACCTTTTTTAGGGAAAAAGCACACTTATCAAAACGCGAATTGTCTATGAAAATTGGCAAAACGGAGGCTTATATATCACATTTGGAAAATCGCAAAACATTTGCCCCCACTTTTGAGGCTCTAAATGACATTCTAGATGTATGTGATGTTACGCTTGAGGAGTTTTTTTGTACCGATTTAAAGTCATACGAGCAAGACAAAGAATTACGCGAAATAATTAACAATGCTAAAAACGACAAAAAAGACTTGGCGCTCGCCGTATTGAAATCGAGGTAATTATGGAAATTAACGAGTTAGTGGAACGCATTGCGTTTATTAGAACAAGGGCAAATTTGTCCGCAAGAAAGTTGTCAATACTCATTGGAAAGACCGACGGGTATATTCACAATCTGGAACAAGCCCGCTCCTTTGCACCTACATTTGAAACTTTTTGTGCGATTTTAAAGGCGTGTAATGTGAGTTTTGAGGAGTTTTTTTACCCTAAAATCGAAAACTATAAACGAGATAAAGAGTTGCTAGAACTCTTAAAGACCGCCCCTGACGAAAAGCGCGACATAGCGCTCGCTATTTTAAAACTCAGCAACTAAGCCGCAAACTATGCGCAAAAACATTTGCATAGTACTGCGCAAATAACTGCATAGTACCCTATTTCATCTTATTACTTTATTTTTAAATTTAATATCGATTCACTTTTTAATAATAGACAATACGCACCCACTTCTAAGTGAGGGCAATGAGCATTTATATACAAAAAAACCGCTTCCCTATGGGAAACGGTTTTTAATTAAATTACGCTAGTACTCTAACGACTTACGCCTGAACCTTAATTCCAGGACCCATTGTGCTAGCGAGTGTAACGCTACGAAGGTAAGTACCCTTGCTAGCGGCAGGCTTTGCACGGACAATTGCATCCATAAGTGCCTGGTAGTTCTCCATAAGCTTGTCAGCACCGAAACTTACCTTTCCTATTGGACAGTGAACGATGTTGTCCTTGTCAAGGCGGTATTCAACCTTACCAGCGCGGACATCGTTGATTGCCTTTGTGATGTCGGTAGTCACAGTACCACTCTTTGCGTTAGGCATCAAACCTTTTGGTCCTAAAATTCTAGCGATACGCCCGATTGCACCGAACATATCTGGGGTCGTAATGCAGACATCGAAGTCGAGCCAGTTCTGCCCAGCAATCTTTGCCACAATTTCCTCAGCGCCGACATAGTCAGCACCAGCGGCTGTAGCCTCATCTGCTTTGTCACCCTTTGCAATCACTAGAATGCGGACTTTTTTACCAGTACCAGCGGGTAGTACCACGGTACCACGAACCTGCTGGTCTGCCTTTGTACCATCTACCCCTAACTTAATGTGGAGTTCGACAGTCTCATCAAACTTTGCGGTCGCTGTCTTAATAGCGAGGTCTAACGCCTCTTTTGGAGAATAGAGTTTTGCGCTGTCAACTAATGCAGCGGCTGCCTGATACTTCTTACTTGCTTTCATCACCCTCTACCTCCTTTTTCTCATCATCGATTACTGTTACACCCATACTACGAGCAGTACCAGCAATCATCGACATAGCAGCCTCAATAGTTGCTGCGTTCAAGTCTGGCATCTTAGTCTTTGCAATCTCGCGAACTTGCGACTTTTTGATTTGACCAGCGTTAATTTTAGGGGTCTTTGCACTACCCTTTTCAATGCCGATTGCCTTCTTAATCAAAACGGCTGCAGGCGGAGTCTTGTAAACAATGTCAAAACTGCGGTCTGCGTAAATGTTGATTATTGCAGGAATAATCATACCTACTTGGTTGGCTGTCGCTTCGTTGAATCTCTTGATAAATTCACCGATGTTTACACCACGGGGACCAAGCGCTCCACCCAGTTGCTGACCAGCGGTCGCCTTTCCAGCGGGCAACTGCACCTTAACAACTGCGACAGGTTTCTTTTCTGCCATAATGGTTTCCTCCAAAGTGGTAATAGCGAGCAAAAAGTTAACAGATTTCAATTTACTCTCCCACAAATATGTTTATCGCTAATGCGCATAAACCGAATTAAATCAATGCATCTTTTAATAGCACAAAATGCTAAATATGCATTATCCCGAATGTGCCTAACGCGCGTATGCGAACGCATACGGCGCGGCGAAGCGCCACCGCAATCTTTGCGGGCGCGTTAGGCACCGAGCACGCCAAAAAGTGCGTGGCCGCACTGGCGATATTTGTACAGCCAAAATAAATGTACTATTCTATATAATAAATTTAATAGAAAGGCATAGATACAAGGAGTATGGTAGAAATATCGAGGGCGGTGCGTAGCCGCACTCGCAATATTTTACACAAATACCTCTCGTTCTCCAATAGATGCTACATCTAAATTACATAAAATCGTACAGATACGAGGCGCACGCCAAAAAGTGCGTGGCCGCACTGGCGATATTAGCACAGTCAAAATAAATGTACAATTCTATATAATAAATTTAATAGAAAGGCATAGATACAAGGAGTACGGTAGAAATATCGAGGGCGGTGCGTAGCCGCACTCGCAATATTTTACACAAATACTTCTCGTTCTCCAACAGATGCTACATCTAAATTACATAAAATCGTACAGATACGAGGCGCATGCCAAAAAGTGCGTGGCCGCACTGGCGATATTTATACAATCAAAATAGATGTACAATTCTATATAATAAATTTAATAGAAAGGCATAGATACAAGGAGTATGGTAGAAATATCGAGGGCGCATATTAAACATATGTAACCGAGATATTTACTACCTATCGACACAGTAGATATGCTTTTATATTAAATTTAAAATTAGATTTTCGCAACCTGCGAATAATCCAACTCCAACGGTGTCTCCCTACCAAACATATTCACAATTACACTACAACGCTGATTTTCAGAATCTACCTTGGTAACCTTACACACGGTGTTTACTAAAGCGCCGCTCAAAATACGCACCTCATCTCCCACTTCGAGAGAAAAGTCCACCTTCACCTTTTCAAGGTGCATTTTGCGTATTTCCTCATCAGTGAGCGGTAACGGGCGCCCCTTTGGGCCTACAAAACCAGTAATGCCACGGGTGTGGGTAATGGTGTGCCAAATATCATCTCCATAAATCATTTTTATGAAAATGTAGCACGGCATTGCCTTGCGGGTAACAATTTTCTTTTTACCATCGTTATCCTCAATTACATCCTCGGTGGGTATTACGATATCAAAAATACGATTGTGCAAATTACCGTTTTCTACGACCTGCTCGAGATTTTGTTTGGCAACTGCCTCGTATCCCGAAAAGGTGTGCAATACATACCACTTAGGTTCGGTACTCATAAAATTAGACATACTCTACCCCCTTACTCTGTTGGCGCTGGGCCCACAAACAAACCGTGTAGCAATGATAGTAGATAATCAAAAACGAGTAAAACTATGCAGAAGAAAATAACGACAGCCAAAACAACACCCGTTTTCTTAACTACATCTTTAAAACTCGGCCAAGTAATTTTCTTTAATTCGCTAACTGTTTCCTTGATTCGCTTGCCAAACTTGCGCTTTTCCTTCTTTTCGGCTTTCTTTTTATCGGCAAGTTTCTGCTGCTTCAACTTTTCCTTGTCTTTTTTGTCCGCAGTTTCGGGCTCGCTACCAGACTTAGTAGTATCTACCTTTTCGCCCTCATTTTCGGCAGCCACAGCAGCATTATCCGTAGGCTCAATTATTTCATCAGCGGTAACCGCCTTTGCCTGCTCAGCCTCGAGTTTTTCACGCTTTGCTTGTTCGCGAGCCTCGGCCTCCTCTTGCTTTCTCTTTTCAGCCTCGGCATTCTGCGCCTCAATCATTTTATTTTGATTAATTAGCGCCTTGATATTCTTGGCATTAGATGTATTGTTACCACTCTTTTTTGACTTTGACTTAGATTTGGACATTTTGCCTCCTAATTCGCAAAACTAAAAATTACTTGCTTTCCTTGTGAATTGTGTGCTTCTTGCAGAATGGACAATACATACTGATTTCCATACGGTCTGGGTCATTTTTCTTGTTCTTTTGTGATGTGTGTGTGTAACGCTTGCATTCGGTGCATGCTAACTTAATGTTTACGCGCATTTTAGTAACCTCTTTAATAAAAAATTACACTACTTTACGGCAGTGTGTAAAGTAGTATAACACAATTTAAGTATGTAGTCAAGGGAAAAATCCAAAAAAGTTGTGTCTAAAAGGCTAAATTTTGCAAAAATTAGGCTAAACGGCAATGATTTTTAAATCAATTACTACAACACTGCACTTTTTCGATTTTATCATTTAAAAATATTGGTTTAGTGTTCTACAGACTCAAAAACTATCTACTAAACTCATCAAGTTCCCTTTTTAATTGTTTTTCCTCTTTATGAATTCTTAAAGTTTGGCGTATATCTGAAACTGATGCCTTAATAGGATTTTTTATGTTTTCAATTTTCTCTCTACGCGCTTTTTGCGCATTTAATGCCTCAATCAAATCATCTGCCTTATCTAAAAACTCGCCCAAATTCATCGTAGCGTAATTTTTATCCAATTTGCTAGAAATTTTAGTATACACTGTTTTGGTTATTTCTTTATCAGAATAAAATTTATTAATATACGACTTTGTATATTTATAACCCCATTCTTTACCAATGGCATTTAAACGGCGCAAAATATCAATCTCCAATGGCGAAGCGTTGTGAGATTTTGCATCTTGAGCATACTTCTTTAATGCTCCCCTAACTGAATGCGCTAATTTACAAAAATCAGGGTCTTTTTTAAAATAGTATTCTTTATAATCTGTATATCTAACATGGTGCCCATCACTTAAAATACTATCTATATCAAATTTCTCTATATAATCATCACATTTATTACGAATTTCTACGAGTTTTTTGGAATTTTCGTGATTAGTCTTGTTGTAGCCAGACAATACGCAACTAGTTAGTGGATAATTAATAACATACAGATTATCGAATATTGACCCCTCCGCGTTTAAATTTGTATCAAGTAGTACAACACTATGCGAAACTATCGCAAAATGAGGGCGGCTTGAATAAAATCCAGGTCCATAACGAAAAAGTATACCATTGGCATGTGCAATTGGAATCAAATTCTTTCCTTCGGTGATTTTTTGAAATTGCTGATTGTTTGATTTGCTTACAACCTCAGGAGCGATGGTTATAACAATTCCTGAGTCTTTATCAGTCATTTCATAATCAGAAGGAACAAATTTGACCGCACTAATTCTAATATGAGCATCATTGATTATTTCACGATCTACTTGGCTCATATTAATCCCCTCATCCGATATATCAATACTATCCATCCAAGTATAAATATGCCCCTTATCTAACTTGTCCATTATTTCTTTAACATTCAAATTCATTTTTATCTCCCTTTTTTATAAAAATAATTCGTGATTGGGTGCTTTTTGTGGCTGTGCATCTAGATTAAACTCCACTAATTCCGACACATACTCGGCGCGAGGTGTGGCCTCCCTACAATATAGAGTAAGAGGCGTAAAAACACTCTTAATCTCGGCTAACGCAACATCGCTCTCGGCTAGTCCGCTCGGCTTATACTCCTTTACAAGTGAGTAAAAATCTTTATAAGGCTCGACCTCGCCATAATTTTGGTTGTAGTCGGCGCCATTTGCCTTGCACGCACGCCACGAATACGCATTTTCGCGGTCAGTAACCAACAATCTAATATTTGTGGCACTAGCATAGTCATCGAGACTATTTACAATTTCGCGGTAAAGTTTCGCTTTTTTATCTTTATCAAGGTTTAATCCAGCGACCTCGGCGTGAAGCTCTTGCTTTACATCATCTATATTGCTCTCATCTACATTTTTGTAGTTTAGCATTGTTCCCCAGAACCCTGAGATATTGGATGTAAACTCAATAGCGGTCTGTGGACACGGCGCAAAATAAGTAAATCTGCCTGTATTTTTAGAGTACTTAAATGCCTTTACTACTGCGTTATTTGGCTGTTCATACATTAAATCTAAAAACTCCGCAGGAAAGTCCACCTTGTGCTCTATTTCCCTTTTACCGCTGAATAACAAGCCATTCCTATAAAAATTATTCGCAAAATCTCGGTAAATACTCACAGGCTTTGCATTAAAACCATTTGCCACAATATTCTCGCCCAGTTTTTTATAAATAAGTCCCGCGGTAGTATCTACATATTCCTTGGTCGACTTTGCCGATTTGAGCGCATTGTAAAACGCCTCATTTGGCACTTCGCGGGTCGCAATAGAGTAGTTTAAAACGCTGACTAAAAAGTCTTTATTAAACTCCCCCTTGTTTCTAACTATGCGCATAAACTCTTTTGAATTTAACAAGCCACATATAAACCTAATTAGAACCTGATTGTTTTTTAAATCCATAACTCCACCTTACCTTGAGTGCTCATCTTCATTTTCGGCTTCTCTCAAATAACTCCTACACTTGTATTCAAAATACTCCTCAAACACGCGCCCTTTTCTATTTTTTTGAAAAAAGCCTTCTTTAGGCGAAAAATCTAGGTATTCGCGCACCTGCTTCTCGCGCTCACTCGGCATTTCGGAAAGATTAAGTTCGTTAACCGCCTTTAAGTACTTTAGTATTTCCTTGTATTCGACATACTCATCGATTTTGTCTTTGATACTCTGCAGCATAATTACTCCTTTTTTACACATTTTTATCTCGTTATTTATAATTAAATTATAGCACAAAACAGCGATTTAGTCAATATCTACCAGTAAAACTAGACACTCAAACACAAAACGGGGTTAAATTAATTGCTATTTTGTATTGCTTTGTAGTATAATTTATTATCTTTATTTTAAAGGTGATAAAAATGGCAAAAAAAGATTTTTTGTGTAATGTAATATTTAAGGTTTTGGCTCGAGGTATCGTAGCGCTATCAAAAAAAGATAGTGTGATCAAAGCCGAAATAAACAATCTACCTGAGGGTTACTCAGTGGGTCTAGGAGTGCTACCCTATGGCGACTATGTAGTACTGAAAAAAGAGAATGGTTCGCTATATGTCGAGAAAAAGCCGAAAGAGGCTATCCTCACGGTAGGATTTAAAAACGCGCGAGCTGCTAAACTCGTAATGCTAGCGAAAAGCAGCATTGCGGAAAGTTACTGTAGGCACGACTTAATCGTAGCGGGTGATATTTCTGTCGCTATGGGGTTAGTACGGGCAATCAACCGTGCGGAAAAGTACCTATTTCCGCACTTTATGACAAAGCGCTTTTTACCCAAGATTAAGAAAGAATACTGCTCGCTTTTCCTGTACTTGCGTATATTTTTTACAAAACTCAGCAAGTAAAATATATTTTGAAATTTAAGTAAAGAGGTATAAAACTATGGCATATTTTGAATTTATTAATTCCGTTAAAATTTGTTCGGGGGCGCACGCGCTCGAAAACATTGTTTACGAACTCGATTTTTTAGGCTCGAAAAAGCCCTTAATCCTAAGCGATAACGGTGTAAAAAACGCGGGCGTATTAAATAAAGTTACCGACATCCTTGCAAAAAATGGCATACCAATTGACCACATTTTTACCGATATCCCCGCCGACTCCGATGTCGCGGTAATAAATGCGATTGCAAAGGCTTTTTACCAAAACGGCTGTGATGGCATAATTGCCTGTGGGGGCGGCAGTGTCATCGACACCGCAAAAGGAGTCAGGCTCGTACTCTCACAACAAGGCAAAGATATCCTCACCCTTATGGGAAACGAGGTTATAAAAAAGGGCGCACACATTCCCTTTATTGTACTACCCACCACTTGCGGGACTGGCAGCGAATGCACGGCTGTTGCGGTTATTAAAAATCACGAAACAGGTATCAAAATGGAGTATATCTCGAGCGAACTTCTCCCTGATACAGCTATTATCGATGTGCGCCTCACGGAAACTTTACCCAAAAAACTAATCGCTAGTAGCGCAATGGATGCCCTAGTCCACTCAATAGAAGCATTCTCGAGCAAACAGAAAAACCCCATTAGCGATGCTTATGCCACGACAGCGATGAGGTTGATTACAACTAATCTACCAATTGTGCTAGCCTCTCCCACGACTGAGGCGCGCGAGAACCTCGCCCTTGCCTCCACGCTCGCTGGTATAGCCTTTAGCAATGCTATGGTGGGAGTCGTACACGCAATCGGGCACGCACTGGGTGGCGAATGTGGTGTCCCTCACGGGAACGCTATGGCGGTCCTACTCCCCGAATGTATGAGGTTTAACCTCGACATCAATAAAGAGGAATATAGTGAAATGCTACTATACCTCGCGGGAGCGGAAAAATTTGCCAGCACCCCCAAAAACAACCGCGCCGCGGCGACCATTGAGTTTATTATAGATTTTGAGCAAAAAATTCACGAATTGAGCGGGCTAGCGCTCACCCTCCGCGAGTATGGAGTGACTGAGGATAAATTTGAAAATGTCGCCAAAAAGGCACTCAACGATGGCGCAGTAATAGCAAATAACAAGGCAGTAGATAAAGCCAATGTGCTAGCTATACTTAAAAAATGTCTATAATTAAAAATGACACACTAGAGTACCAAGTCTTTAATCTAAAGGGCTCTCCACTCTGTGTGTCATTTTATATTTGCAGCGCACACTAAAAACCACACCATAATGCAAACTACACCCCCAAAAGTTAAACCTATTTGGAGGTGTAGTTTTGTTTTATTTAGTGTATAATTATAAACTTTATTATTAAATATGCATTTCGGTATAATAATCTTTTATAGCATTTTCGCGCTCTTGGATTTCGCGTTTTGTCGGTTTTGCGCAGAATTTGTCCGTTAAACAATCGCTATAAATGTGTTGATTCTGTAAAAGAAATTCTGTATCGTAGTCGACTAAATTTTTAATATTTATATAATCGTTTCTAATGCACTGTATATTTTTACATTTTTTTAATTTAGGTAAATTGATATATGCGCCACGCGGATACATAGGACTCACATCAGCGCGCATATTTCTGTATACGCGGAGAGAGTTTTCGACTTCCTCAAGGTCGCGCAAATATACGCCATACTCGTTTAACTCGATTTGCACATTTTTAGCAGAGTGAAGGTTTAGGTCAATTGGAGTCCAATTGCCCATAATTGCGACATCTCTAACTTTTGTCAAGTCAGGCATACGAATGTCGCCCTTGTTAAACAAAATTTCGCACAAATCAGCACTCTCAATGCCGCAAATCCTCGTTTTCGACCTTGCAACACTCCACCCTATGCTAATTTGAGAGCAAGTATCCTTTTTAATACAGTTTATATTGACATTCCCTACATGATCGATAATATTTATATACTCGGGCGCCTTTATTAGGTTTAAATCTACATTACCGTACCCAAACAGCACCAATCCATCGCGTATATATGCAGCCTGACTAGGCAAAATCACCACACCTACCCCACCAACAAACAGTGAGCCATTCACCGCACGCAAGGCACTCGCATCAATCACATCACCCTCGCACATAGGCGAAAAAGCGTAATCTCCATCTAATATGCCTTTGCTATTGAGGGCTTTGTCAAAGTCCTGTTGGTCGTAAATTATATTCATAGTGCTAGCGCGCTTGTTTAATTTATAAACCACGCGTAACTGCATATCGGTACCATAGTATTTGTTAACTCTCATAATTTTCTCCTAGTTAATATTCTACCATACTTTTTTAATTTGGTCAATATCGAAAATTTAGCAAGTTAGTTTAAATTTGTTTTACATTTTTTCGTAAAAAGTATATACTTTAAATAAAAAAAGGAGTTTATTATGGTTACATTTTATATCTTGCTTGCCCTTGCGGTGATTCTGTCTATTACATTTATCGCTGTTTGGTCGAGAGAAAGACCGCTAATTAGTTTCTTTACAAAAGGGTTAGCGACAATCTCAATTATCACCTTGGCTATTTATACTGTATCAATGTACGCACTAGATACTGTCACGATACTACTGCTCGTGGGGCTGGTACTATGTTTGCTTGGCGACCTCGTACTCGCCCTGCCCGAACTCTGCGACCAGAGCCGTAGGGCGGACATTATCACCTTTGGTATAATTTCATTTATGTTGGCACAAGTTGTGTTTATCGTAATGTTTGGGTTAATCGATGTAGTCACCCTTTACGGACTCATCGCGGGGCTAGTGGTGGCTGGCGCAATCTTTTTACTCAAAAAGCCTATGAAATTGGAGTTTGGGAAAAACCTAGTACCTAGTCTAATTTACGCAGGACTACTTGGTACCAATGTAGCAAGTTCGATTATACTAATGATTGTGGGCAGTTTCAACCTTTGCTACATTTTGCTGGCGGTAGGTTTTGTATCGTTTATCGTGTCCGACTTAATTTTGAGTCAAATTTACTTTGCAGGCGACCAACGCCCTATGACACAGAAAATCAACTATGTTTTCTACTACCTGGCAATTTTGTTAATCGCCCTTAGTTTTGTGGGCATTTAAGGAGATATAATATGGAAAAGTATTTCATTGCATATGGAACAAATATCAACTACAATGAACTAACAAAAGCATTCCCCGATGCGAAAATATTAAGTTACGGGTACATACAGAACTACGCCCTAGAATTCGTGGGTTACGATGGACACGCTATCGCGACACTCACTAAAAAGCGCGGCGCAAAGACTCCGGTCGCAATTTGGGAGTTCCCTCCCGAACTCCGATTTACTATTGCGAACTTCGAGCCTTTCCCCTACCTATACAAGCGCATAAAAGTAACGGCAATCGTAGGTGGAAAAAACAAAATGCGCGGCGAAGTGTATGTGACCAAGCAAAAACTGCGCCACGGCAGACCCTCGGAGGAGTATCTAGACACCTTGCGTGCTGGGTACCGCGAGGCTGGGTTCGATGAAAACCTAATTGACCAAGCATTAAAGGAGCAACCAACAGACTAATGCGTTATATTTTACCAGATTACACAAATTGCTGTGTAAATCTTATGAATTCGATTGCACAGCACTTTAACCTAAAACCTACGCACCCCACCCTCGCCGTTGCGGATGAGATACTAAAGCGGGGGTATAAAAATATAGTCGTGCTACTACTCGATGGTTTTGGGCAGAATTTATTAATGGAGCGACTCCCATTCGACTCCTTTTTGCGCAAGCACTTTGTGCAAGAGTTGAGTGCGGTATATCCGAGTAGCACAGTTCCAGCGACTGTGAGTTTTAAAACGGGATTAACTCCGCTCGAGCACGGCTGGTGGTCGCACTTTTTGTACTTCAAAATGCTAGGACAGACTATCAATGTGTACACCAATAACGATGCATTCAGCCGAAAAAGCGTGCCGCTACCCGATGTGGCGCACCGCGTGATGCCGTATACCAACATACTCGACCTCGCTACCGAGAAAAACGGCGCTGATTTTAAGGCATATGTATTGTGCGAGGCGAAGGCTCGAGATGATTTTGGCGTTTTTCAAGTGACATACAACACTTTTGATGAAATGAGTGAGTATATCACCACTCTCTCCTCGCTCGGTGGCAGGCGCTTAATTTACGCATATCATAGTTACCCCGATGAAAAGATGCACAAGGTAGGCGTGCGCTCAGATGAGACCGATAAATTACTGATTGATTTAAATTACCAAGTGGAAAACTTGTGCAAATCTTGTCCTGACACACTATTTTTTATCACTGCCGACCACGGTCAAACGGAACTGAGAGAATCGCGCGACATACTCGATTATCCTGATTTATTCGACTGTTTGACCATGCTACCAAACGGATGCAGTAGATGTGCAAATCTATTTGTAAAGCGTGGCAGAGAGCGTGAATTTGAAAAGTTGACAAAAAGGTATTTTAGTGATAAATTTATATTGTTTAGCCGAAAAGAAGTCCTAGAAAAGGGCTTACTTGGGACTGGGAAAATGCACCCCGAACTAGACAATACTTTAGGAGACTACCTCCTATGTGCGACTGGGGACTGTAATCTAGTTTCGGGTTCATTGTACGGGCTACCCTCTGCCCAGCCCTTAGGGATTCACGGAGGGCTGACACTCGATGAAATGCGCGTGCCTCTCATAATTTACGGCGACAGAGACAATATGGAGAAATAAATGAATAAGGATGTTGTATTTCAGGGACTAAAGTTTTTAGGGTTTTCAATCACCGCTGGTATAATTCAAATTGGGACATTTACTCTAATGAACGAGTTAATGACTGTCCCCTACTGGCCAGCATATCTCACTTCGCTAATTTTATCAATTTTATATAACTTTACACTAAACCGCAAATTTACATTCAAATCGCATAATAATATACCTTTTGCGATGTTTTTAGTACTATGCTACTATGCTGTATTTACACCATTGTCTACCCTATGGGGCGATGCGCTCACTAATATTGGATGGAATGAATACATAGTACTCGGCGGCACTATGATAATAAACTTTGTGACTGAGTTCTTGTACCAAAAGTTTGTGGTATTCCGTGTAAAGAACAAAGAGATTTTAATACAAAAATCCACAGCCTCAAACGAAACTGTGGAATCAGTAAACGAATAGTGCGTAGCCGCAGTGCGTGGGCGCACTCCCGATATAATGTAAATAAGGGTATTCGCTTTGTATGATGTTTGTGATTTGTTTGGAGTGTTTTAAGCGGAATAGACCCTTCGGGCAGCGTATTGCTAAGTATTCCTAATGTTACCTTTCACTCTACGCTGAGTTACGAAGGCTTCGCACCGAGGTCGAGGCTCGAAATGCCCCCAATTTTATTAGTATTTTCACGATACACTACGAGTTTAACATACTAAATGGCATTGATTAGTTCAATACTAGAATCAATGCTATTTTTATTTTTGCCGCCATACCCCCAACCGACTTGAATAAATCGAATTTCATTTTCCGCGGCAGAAGTTTTGTCAAACTCGGTATCCCCTATCATAATGGTATTTTCTTTGTCCAACGAGTATTCTGTAATAATTCGCCGAATAATCTCAGTCTTACTAATGGCGGGAGTAGCAACATTATCTCCGCCAATAGCAAAAAAGTACTCAAAAATCCCCAATGCCCTAAGTTCGCGCTCGACAATATCAGCAAGTTGCAGACTCGCCACAAAGAGTCTATGCTTTTGGCTCAATACGGGTAATGCCTCTAAGACCTCCTTGAAAACACATATTCCCTCGATTTTTGCAGTCTTAAACAAAGAATTGTAGTATTCGAGTGCGTTTTGCGCAGAGTTCTTGCCTAAAAATCTAGTGAAAGTGTCTATTAATGGTGGACCAATCAAGGTCACAAAATCGACATTAGGTGCACACCCAAAATGCGAAAAGACCTGCTTTAACATATTTATTTGCAACTCTTTACTATCGATAAGAGTGCCATCCAAATCAAAAATTATATTTTTCATTACATAACATCTTTTTCTGTTAATCGTGTAAATAGTGGCTCAATTGTACCAAAATCGCGGTCACAATCTACGCTAGTGTACTCCCATTTTGCCTTATCAAGACCTAAAAAGTCGCGAATTTTCTTAGCAGCAAAAGGCATAAAGGGGTCAATCAGGTTACCTAGGTTTGCTATAATCTGGACACAGGTATATATCACATCGTTAAATTTCGCCTTATCCTCTTTAAATAACTTCCACGGCTCTTGCGTGTCGTAGTACTTGTTACCTATGTCGACCAACTCCATAACTTTACCTAAGGCATCCTTAAAGTTTGCGCCCAAAATACAGTCACCGACCTTACTGTAGGTGTTGATTATCTCGGTACGGATACTCTCATCTATTTTGCCGCTAGGCAGGTACCCTTCTAGCCCCTTAAATTTTAGCGTACGATTTACAAAATTCCCGAATTTGTTTACAATCTCGCCATTGTGGACTGCGTGATAATCGGCAAAAGTGAAGTTACTATCGCGCTTTTCGGGACCGTTTGCTATACAAAAGTATCTCAAACTATCCGCATCAAATTTTGCGAGCATATCGAGCATCGGCCAGCCATTTCCTTTGCTTTTACTGATTTTTTCGCCATCAATATTTAAAAATTCACTACTTACACAATGCTCAGGCATCAAAAAGCGCGAATCGGTAGCCATTAAGAGCGCGGGGAAAATAATCGTGTGGAATACGATATTGTCCTTACCGTGGCACATATACACTAGATTTTCGTGGTCGCTAGACTTAAACCACCAGTCGTGCCAATCGAGATTGTGCTCATCGCAATACACCTGCGCCGCGGACACATACCCCCACAGCGCCTCAATCCAAACATAAATGCGTTTGTCATCATATCCCTCAAACGGCACCTTTACACCCCAGTTTAAGTCGCGAGTCACTGCGCGGTCCTGCAAGCCCTCATCCAAAAACTTTTCGGTCTCGTTTACAGTATTTTTGCGCCAATAGCCTTTGCTTTTGTTAAAATGCTCGCGCAAAGGCGCATCAAACTTCGAGAGTGCAAAATATAAATTTGTGTTGTCGCGGATTTCCGTTTCGCCACCGCAGATGCGACACTTTGCCTTTAGTAAATCTTTGGTCTGGAACACATAGTCGCAATTCCCGCACTGGTCGCCTTTGCTAATGCTACCGCACTTTGGGCAGACCACCTCGACCTCGCGGTCATAAACAAATTTGTTGCACTTTGGGCAAAAACTAGCGGGCTCAGTCTTAGAATAAATATAGCCGTGCTCCTTGAGAGTGCGCACCATTTGCTGCACCTTTTCAGCGTGATACGGAGTTGTAGTCATGGTATAATAGTCATAACTCATACCTAGTTTACGGAAAACCTCAACATACTGCTCGTGATAGTGAGTGACAATCTCAGTAGGAGTCTTACCCTCTCTAATGGCGCGCTCTGTTGTGGGAGTGCCGTGGCAGTCAGTACCACTCACCATTAACACATCATCTCCCGCAGCACGGTGGTATCTAGCGAGGACATCTCCAGGAATATACGCAGAAACATGCCCTAAGTGAATGTCACTATTTGCGTATGTCCACGCGATACCGATTAATACTTTTTTATTCATAAAACACCTCTTTTATATTTTACCAAATCATATACTTTTTACAAAACAAAATACGCCTAAATCCTCGATTGAGATAAATTCTCCTGCTTTATACCAGCGATTCCGTTCTTAGCAATGCCCAAGATTTGATTGTACATTATGTCGACATTAGGTTCGTTTTTTGCCTCTATTTTCAATAGCGCTCTACGGCTAACCTCATCGAGCCCGATTTCGGAACAATACTGCTTTAGGGTAAACAAAATATAGTCATTTGCCTCCTTGAAGTCCTCGATATCCTCGGCACTCGGATTGATAGTGTATTGCTTTTGCAAATCAATGAGATTCTTTAACTTCATAATATTGTTTAGCCTATCACGCTCGCCATTTGGGGTAATAAATTCGGTATCCACGAAACGAGTAGTGTTGGCCTTTTTGTCTATTACCATACGGGCGTTGAATAGCGACCCCGACCGCATTCCTTGGCTTTTCTCTATATTGTTAACAGGAATCAAAAAATCTCTCGAAAATGAATCGAGGCAAAGCAAATGTAGGTAATTGCGCTTGTCCCCGCGTGCAGTCGTTTGAGAACATTCTGCAATGACTAAATAACTCAACACATTGCCAGTGCGCTTGAAAACCTCTGGCAAAACCGTTTTTGCGCATAGTTTGGGATTATTTAGGCGGGTATCTAAGCGCTTTAATTTGCATAAATCAGACAAACTGCGCATAGTCCTGCTATCAAAATAGAACAAGTCTGCCTTCTCTACCGTTTTGTTAAAGTCGTTATATTTTAATCCTAAAGAGGGGTCGTACTTTATTTTAGACACGGGTATTTCATCAATATAATGCATCTTAATCCCCGAGGAAATTGTGTCGAGCACGGTTTTAGTAATGGCGTAATATTTATCTAAATTTCCGTAAATGGACAGTGTTTGAAACTTAACAAGTTCGGCAATTTGATTTGATACTGCTAGGTTATAGTCGGCATCGTTAAACTCGAGATTGTAGTAGTAATTATCAAGCGCAAGAGTGACCGCATCGAGAGCATTGTATAGCGCTTGGTCGCTAATCTCTGGGTCCAGCACATCGCATACCTCATAATAACAATCAACAAAATGCTTGAGCATTTTCAAATTGTTAGAAGGATTTTTACTATTATATCTAATATTTAGTATCGGGTCAGCCCTGCCCTTTTCCCAGTGCATATTCAAAATCGCGCCAGTCTTAAAACGCTCTGCACGAGTAGATTTAATTCTACCCAGTCTATACCTATATTGCTCGGCGGGATTGAGGACATTTGCGAGTTCTATATAATAAATACCATCTTTATCATATCCAGAATTAATAATAATGCCATTATAGTTGTCATTTTGCAAGCTATCGAGAATTGCAAAAGCAGCCTCATTCTTTTCACTAATATCACCTAGACAATCGTAGAACTCACGCTCTGATTTCAACAGTTCTTTCCGCAAATCTACAAGTTCTTTCATAACCGCCTCTCTTGTAACATTTTGTAGATTGATTATACCAAAAATTGCTAGATATGTCAATATAAAAAGCAAATCACAATTTGGGTTTAGAGTGTGTGGTTGCTTAACGGTTTGTACATAGATGTTTAAGAGGAATAGACCCTTCGGGGCGAAGCCGCAGTGCGGGTGTATTTTTGCTGATTTTGGGTCGCTTTGAATTTGATTTTATCTTTAAACAGAGTCAAAACAAATAAGTACTAGCAAAATATTTGCGTTTTATGTGGAATATTGTTATAATAAAATACAAGTTGTATTTTAATGAGGTTTAATATGTTAAAAATCGTGCCTGTTAATAATAAAAGTTTGCTTAGAAAATTTGTGTCGTACCCCTTAGAGTTATACAAAGATTGCCCATACTATGTGCCTGCATTGTACGATGATGAACTCAAGGCACTCGACCCAAACAAGAGCGTACACCAGGGTCCAGATGCGACTGCGCAATGCTTCTTGTGCTACAAAGATGATAAAATTGTCGGGCGAATTTGCGGTATAATTAGCAACCTTTACAACGAAAAGAACAACGCCCACCGTGTGCGCATTAGCCGCTTTGACTGTATAGATGATATAGAGGTCGCACGGGCGCTTTTTGGCGCGGTCGAAAAATGGGGGCTACACCACGGTATGACTACTATTCACGGCCCTCTTGGGTTTAACGACCTAGAGCGCGAGGGCTTGCTAATTGAGGGCTTTGATAAAAATCCTACTTTTGAATCAAACTACAACTTCCCCTACTACCAGCATTTATTCGAGGACTTAGGCTATACAAAAGAGGTCGACTGGATCGAATTTCAAATACCTATGCCCGATGAAATTGGCGAGCGCAACACGCGGATTTCTAAAATCGTGAGCAAACGCCTAAAAATTCATGAGGTCGAGGTGAAAAGTGTCGGGTGGCTAGTAGATAATTATGCAGGGAAAATTTTCGACCTCTTAGATGAGGCGTATGGAATTTTATATAGCACGGTGCCGATTACTGCGCGCGTGCGAAAAAGCCTAATTCCGCAATTCAAACTCGTGCTAAACAAAAACCTGATTAGTGTGCTGGTCGATGAAAATGACAAAGTCGTAGCGTTTGGACTGGTGTTCCCTAGCATTGCTGAAGGTGTACAGAAGGCAAAAGGGCGACTATTTCCATTCGGCTGGATACCCGTGCTTAAGTCGATAAAGCACTTTGATGTAGTAGACTTTGCACTGATTGCAGTACATCCTGACTATCAGGACAAAGGATTAACCTCCATAATATTCCATAATATGCTCGAGCGCCTAAAGAAACTCGGGGTAAAAATGGCAGAGACCAACCTACAACTCGAGGAAAATGAAAAAGTACAACAATTATTCCTGCCATTCAACCCACACTTAGCGCGCCGCAGAAGGTGTTATGCAAAGAGTCTAATTGGTAAAGAATTAAAGTTAGACAAACCTATAAATAAAAATGCGAAAAAACTAAAAAAGACCACCGCGCCCGCAAAAAAATCGCACAAACTCTCACTTAGACATCATTTAAAAACCAAAAAGAAATTAAACAAGCCACTAATAACAAATGAATAAAAAAACATCTCTCGTTTGCCAACACATAAAAGCAAACTGCTTTTTGTGAGGTTAATCTCGAGATGTTTTTCCTTTATATTTTCATTTTGCGAAGTCTTGTGTCGGTAAAAACTAGGTTTTTGCCTTAATATTTATTAAACATACCCGCCCTACATCACGACTGTCAAAAATATTGCCACGCCAAAACAGATTATGGATAGCACGAAAAAGCCCCATTTCATAGGTCGTACCATATGGTTTTTACCCTTGTTTATTGACAGCGCTAGAAAAAAGAATGTGAATAGCAGTAGTCCCAAAATTATAAAGCCGCGCAATGTGTCATCCATTGTCCTAATACCGTTTATCAAGGAACTCCAAACATCACCAAGTAGTGCAATCATTTCCTATCCCCCATAATTATACTTTTCCCTGTCATTTCGGCAGGTTGATAAACATCCATTAATTGTAGCACAGTTGGCGCGAAACAGTCAAGAGCAAACTTGCCCTTGGTAAACCGCCTTGTCTTATCTGTCAATATAAATGGCACAGGGTTTAGCGTGTGAGTCGTGCTTCTACCGTTTGCGGTACGCATATCCTCGATATTGCCGTGGTCTGCGGTGATAATGCACTGGTACCCTGCCTCCATAGCGGCGAGCACGGTCTTCTCTAGCGCCTTATCCAACGCCTCGAGGGCTAGTACCGCTGCATCAAAGTTCCCCGTATGTCCTACCATATCACCATTACTGAAATTAATTAGGACAAAGTCGTATAATTTTTTACCAATCTCCTCAGCAGCGATATTTGCAATCTCAGGCGCGCGCATTACAGGAAAATCTGCAAAATTGTCGACAAACTTACTCTCGACTAAAATTCGCTTTTCGCCCTTGTACGCCTTTTCGACTCCACCATTAAAGTAATATGTAACATGAGCATACTTCGTGGTCTCGGCAAGTTTTAGTTGCTTGAACCCGAGTTTTGAAAGTCTTTCCGAAAGCGTGTTTTTAGGAATTTCGGGACCAAAAATAAAGGGGAGATTTTGCTGCTTTTCATCGTACCTACACATACTCGTAGCACGAATTTTCGGCATATTTTTACGATTAAAGCACACAAAGTCACGACTAGCAAACGCCGCAGAAATTTGGCGCATACGGTCGGGGCGGAAATTAAAGAAAAATATTTCATCGCCATTCTTTAGCCCCTCGTACGAGCCAATCACAAAGGGCGGCATAAACTCATCGCTGATTTTACGATTGTAGGTCTTTTGAAAAGCATCGTAGATACCGCTAGTGCGAGTACCAACGCCATAAGTGATTAAATCAAATGCCACTTGGGTACGGTTCCACCGCTCCTCCCTATCCATTGCATAAAATCTACCAACTATTGTAGCGATTTTACCCACGCCTAATTTACCGAGTTCGACCTCGATTTCCTCGACAAAGTGTCGACCGCTGTCGGGCTTTGTATCCCTGCCATCAGTAAAGCAATGCACACAGATATCCCTAACTCCTGCGCGCACGGCGAGATTTAGTAGATACTTTAGATGCGCAATACTACTATGCACTCCGCCATCGCTAACCAGTCCAGCGAAATGCAGAGTCGTACCCTTTGTAATTACGCGCTCAAACATTTCATCTAGTGTCGAATTAAGGCTCAGGGACTTATCTTTAATCGCATTATTAATACGCATATAGTCCTGGTACACGACCCTGCCAGCGCCGAGGTTAATATGTCCTACTTCGCTATTTCCCATTTGCCCCTCGGGTAATCCTACAGCCTCCTCACTAGCGCTAATAAACGCGTGTGGAAACTCCCTAAGCAACCTATTATAAAAGGGCATTTTAGCGACCTTCATAGGATTACCCTCGGCTTCCTCTCGGTATCCTACACCATCTAAAATAATACCTACTACTCCTACTTTCGCCTTCATTTATTTCCTCCTAAAACAAACTCGAAGCAATTTGCACAAACTTGTCCGCATCGAGACTCGCGCCACCAATCAGCGCGCCATCCACCTCTGCATTGTGTAAAATCGCATCACTATTACTAGGGTTTACGCTACCTCCGTATAAAATAGGTGTGTCATTGTGTCCAAAAATCTTGCGCAATTCCGCACGGATAAAGCCCGCGGTCTCGCGTATTGTCTCAATGCTCGCGGTCTTTCCCGTGCCTATCGCCCAAACAGGCTCGTACGCTACAATAATATCTTTAGTTTTATCGATACCATCAAGCGCCTTTGTGATTTGCTTGAGCAAAACCTCTTTAGTACTACCCGCCTCGTACTGCTCCTCGGTCTCGCCAATACACAATAGCGGCATTACATCGTACTGCTGCAACTTTTTAATTTTTTCGTTAACCTGCTCATCGGTCTCGTTAAACAATGTACGCCTCTCGCTGTGTCCTACAATGCAAAAATCTAGCCCCACATCACCGAGCATAGATGCCGACACCTCGCCCGTAAAAGCGCCATTATCGTGCTCAGACACATTTTGCGCACCTATCCACACATAGTCTTGAATTTTTGCCATACCGAGTATATATACATACGGCACAGCAAACCCAAACTGCACATTCCTCTTCCGTGGGATTTTGTACTTTTTAACTCTACGAGTAAACTCCACAATCTCCCCAGCGGACATATTCATTTTCCAATTACCAATAATATATTTCATAACTTCTCCTTATAGTTTTTCACTAATCGCCTGCAATCCTGGTAGCGGTACGCCCTCAATTAGTTTTAACGCCGCTCCGCCCCCAGTCGACACATGGTTTATTTTATTCTGCAAATTCAACTGCTCAATAGACTTTGCGCTGTCGCCACCACCGACAATAGTGTACGCCTTTGAGTTAGCAATCGCCATAGCCACTTCATTTGTCCCCTTTGCAAATTTTTGAAATTCGCTAACACCTAGCGGACCATTCCAAAAAATAGTTTTTGCACGGCTAATGTAGTGCGTAAACAGTTTTATAGTCTTTGGACCGATATCCATACCTATTCCCGTGCGTGGGAATTTTTTGGTACTCGTAATCACCGATTCAGCCGAGAAATTAAACTCGCCAGTCACTACATGGTCAACAGGCAGAACAAACTTTACATTTTGCTTCTCTGCCTTTTCAATAAGCAATCTCGCTAGTTGTAACTTGTCCTTTTCTACAATAGATTTACCGACATTGTTCCCTTGCGCACGCAAAAATGTGTACGCCATAGCACCTCCAATCATCACGACATCAGCGACTTCAATCAACCTACTAATTAGCCCGATTTTATCCTTTACCTTTGCACCGCCCACGATTACGACAAAGGGGCGCTTTGGATTCTCAAGCGCGGAACCTAGCACCTCGAGTTCCTTTTCAACGAGCAGTCCCGCACAAGATGGCAAAAACTCAGCAACCTTTGTAGTGGAGGCGTGCGCACGGTGCATTGTCCCAAAGGCATCGTTACAATAAATATCCGCAAGAGAAGCCAGTTTTTTAGCAAACTCGGTGTCATTTTCCTCCTCCCCTGGGTCAAAGCGGACATTTTCCATCATCACGATGTCGCCATCCTTCATAGCGCGGACAAATTTAAAGGTCTCTGGCCCCGCCACATCGCCAGTCAAAATCACAGGGCGCTTTAACAACTCACGCAAGCGCTCCGCAAC
Organism: uncultured Christensenella sp.; assembly: GCA_949287685.1. Classification (GTDB taxonomy): domain Bacteria; phylum Bacillota; class Clostridia; order Christensenellales; family UBA1242; genus UBA7867. Next base: position 51,097 of record CASEHF010000004.1, read on the forward strand.
TGGTTTTAGCGAAAATTCGGGCTTAACTTTTCCCTCTGGTCTACCCAGGTGGCTAACAATTATGATTTTTGCGCCCTGCTCAATTAGATAATTTAGTGTAGGCAGGGTCTCACGAATACGCTTGTCATTAGTTATCTGCAGATTTGAGTTAAGCGGGACATTAAAATCTACACGCAGTAGCACCTTTTTCCCTTTTAAATCAAAATCGCGCAAAGTTTGTTTATTGAACATATATTATCTCCTTTTAAATAATTCCAAGTTTGACTGAAATATTGGCCAAATCCGCGTTGACATCCTCTAGAATATTAATCAGTGCAAAATATGTGTCGCTTCCGCGTGGATAATGCCCAGTTTTACGATACTCTGAAAAAGTGGACTTTTTATTCTTTTGACAGAGCGAGAACACTCTCTTGTTACACTCTAGTGCAGACTTCAGTTGCTTGTTATCAATATTTTGACCATTTAGCAATGATTCTATTAGTGTGATATTTTGTAGATAAAATGCGCCCATTTCATCAAAAATTTTTGTAATGCTCCTACTCTGCTGGTCGCCTAGCACCTTATTTCTCTTAACGATGTCTGTACCTATTGAATATAGTTTACTTGAGCGGTCAGCAAGGTACGAAATGTCGTTTAAAATATTCAACAAATTGTTGATTTTGGGCAATTCGCTCTCACCCACCTTGCTCGACATACGAATGGTCGTGTTTGAGGTGATTTTGATTACTTTTTCAAAACCTTTGAGTTTACCTGACAGTCCGCGAATATCCTTTTTATCGGTGATGCGCTGTAGTAACTGCTGGTTTAACTCGCGATTAATCTCGAGCAGCCTACGAGTAGACTTGAGTAGCGAGGGGAAACCTACACTAAACACATTTACGACATTATCGGGCAAAATAAACTCGCTATAGTTATCCTCTGCCGTTTTCTTGACACGCACGAGTTTATCCATAAGGTTTGAAAGTGGCTTTGAAAGCGGTAACAAAACCAGGCTCGGTACAGTCATTTGCACCATATGCACAATTATTAATGTAAGTACTACATTCTGCCCTAGCCCTTCGTATAGCCATGTAATGACTGGCGAAAAATACAGCGGTAAAAACACTACAAAAGTAAGCAATCTAAACAGCACATGGAAAGTAACTACGCGCTTTGCCTCGACTGACTGTCCCGAAATCGTATAGACATAGTCCGATAACGCTGACCCTACGCCAATTGCGAGCATTCCTAGGAAAGCCGATTCAATGCTAATAGGACCCACGAGCGCCGCTAGTACAGTGAGGCTCGCGAAAGTGCTGGTGGTGATAAAGCTAATTAAAAAACCGATTAGTATCACGACCACAGGATGTCCAATCGCACTCAAAAAGTTATAAACCGCATCTATTTGGAAAATCTCCGTAGAGTATGTGCCGACCAACTCAATACCCAGAAACAGCATACCAAAGCCGATTAGCGCCTCTGCGACCTTTTGCCCGCGACTGGTACGAATAAAGAGTGCGCAAAACGCGCCTATTATACAAAATAGAGTTAGGAAAAGCGTGAGGTTAAAGCCCTGGAACATCATTAGCACCATAGACAGCGCACTACCAAAACTGATGCCTAGTATAAAGGCGATACTTTGGCGTTGACTAATAGTACCAACATCGACAAAACCCATTATCATACCGCACACAAGCGTTACCTTTTGCGTAAGGAATGTCAATCCTCCACCGACTAGATAACTCCTCATAGGGCTAGCGGCGACATTTGCAAAATTTTTACCAAAGCGCGAGCCTAGAGTAGTTTCAAGAGAGCGACTAAAAAGAGACATACCGTATAGCAGTATGCCGAGCCCAGCGAGAGTCAAGACTACTAAAGAAACAATACTCATAACGCGCCCTTTTTAAATTTCTATCACACTAAGAAGTACTACCTATAATGATACTAAAAAATCGCCCCAAAAGCAAACAAATTAAGGCGATTTTTTGATTAAACAAACGCTTGTCTTAAAGTATCGAGTAAAATATCGTATTTAGATATAGTATTCATCTCCGCGCGCAACGATTTTGAGACCTCTGCGTGCTTTAAATAATAGTTTAAGTGCTTGCGCATAAGGGGAATTGCTCGGCGCTCCCCATAAAAATCAACAGCGAGGCGGTAATGCTCTAAAATCACCTCATAAATCGACTTATTATACTCGCGCCCACTTAAACTAGCAAAAATTTGCGGGTTGCCGAGCGCTCCCCTACCAATCGCGACTCCATCGACCCCGTACTTGTTTATTTTCTCCACAGCCTCGGGGGCGGAGGTTATGTCGCCATTACCAACTACAGGTATTGAGACCGCACGCTTTACCTTACCAATCTCCTCCCAATCAGCGCGCCCACTATAGCCCTGCTCCCGAGTCCGCCCATGTACACACACCATACTAGCGCCCGAATCCTCGCACATCTTGGCAAAGTCAACAGCATTTATACTCGTGCTATCCCACCCTATGCGCATCTTGACACTAATAGGTTTAGTCGAGTTTAGTCGCGCACTCTCAATCAACTTACTCGCGCGTGGCAAATCTAATAAAAGCGCGCTCCCCATACCGTTTTTTACAATTTTAGGCACAGGACACCCCATATTTATATCGATTATACAAAAGGGGGCAAGGTCGGGTAATTGCACACAATCACCCAAAATACTAGGCTCATCACAAAAAAGCTGTACCGCAGTCTTTTCTATCCCTTTGGCTAGTAATTCTTTGGTGTTTTCCGAGCCGTACACCAGCCCGCGAGCGCTCACCATTTCAGTAACCACGAGCCCCGCGCCAGCCTCGCCACAAATTTTTCTAAAGCACACATCGCTCAGCCCCGCCATAGGCGCTAGAATATAAGGGGCGATGCTTTCGTTACCTATTTTCATAATTACTCCTAACAACAAAAAAAGAAGCCCTGTAGGCTCCCTTTAACTTAAGCATTAACAGCGTCTTTCAAACCCTTGCCTGCCTTGAATGCAGGAACCTTGCAAGCGGCGATCTTAATCTGGGCGCCTGTAGCAGGGTTGATACCAGTACGAGCAGCGCGTACGCGAGCCTCAAACTGACCAAAGCCTGTCAAAATAATTTTGTTACCCGCACGCATTTCCTCTTGGATAACATCCAAAACTGCGTTTACAACTTTTGCGGTCTCTACATTGCTCATATTAACTTTACTAGCAACTGCAGAAATAAATTCTTGTTTGTTCATTACTTAAATTCTCCTTTTTGTAATGTTAAGAGGAGTATAACATACTTTGCGCATATTTCCAAACGATTTTGCTTATTTTTTCACAAATTTACACCAAAAATAGCCTAAAAATCGCTAAAATCCGCCGCGAGCGCCCTTTTTAGAGCCGAAAATGAGTAAAATTTAGGCACGAAATGCGGTTTTGTAGTCACGACTATCGACTGCGAAAAGAGGTGTTTTGTAGTGCTTTTGCGATATTCTGCCACAAATTTCCCGAGGCCTGAAAGGCTCACCTCCTCCCCTCTCGAGAGCGAATTTCTAATTTCTGCAATCGCAGAATTTAAGACAATGTCAACTATCTCCCTAGGCAATTTAGTCTTGTGTGCGATTAACTGTGAAAATTCTGTTCTATTCATAAAAGTACCCCAAATAAATGTTTTTACTAAAAAAATTATTGACTTTTGGTAAAATAGTACTATATAGATGCAATATGGTATTTTTATCTTACTTAGTTTTGCTAAAAAGTGCTTTAGAGTGCAACATAGAATTACTTAAAAATTTACAATTATACCGACTTATACTCCTATATAATTATTGACCAGCCTCGGGTAGTTTAGTCATTCTTTTACGAAAAATCGCTAGAAATCCATTAAAATCAAACCCAAACACCCATAGTGAGAAAATGTACAGTACCACCCCGCCAAGCACCCCCGCTGCTAGCGCCCACAAATTTAATATAGGCAATAGCATTATATTTAATAGGTATATAGCGAGCATTCCCGCCCCCGCGACACAAGGCAGAATCAATTTAAAATTGTATCTAATTCTAAATCTATGTAGATACATAGCATTTAATAGACACGACAAGATATAAAAAGAGGCAGTCGATAGCGCAAGTCCGTAAATATTTATACTAGCAATAGGCACGAGGAGTACTGTGAACACAATTTTGACTACCCCTGCAACTATCATATTTAGCATAGTCACCTTGCCTTTGCCCAACGCCTGCAAAGTGCTGTTCTGCACTTGTAGCACCGACCCAAATAAGATTATCGGCGAGCCAAGTATTAATAAATTTGTAGCGACATCCAAAAATTCCGCCCCGCCCATTCCGTGATAAAGAACATCGAGTAAAGCACTAGGCAGCACACAAAATACGACAATTACGGGTAAACAAAAGGCAAAAGTGATTGTATAGGCTGTGTTTAGTTTTCTGCTTATAGCCGCCTTATCCTTTAGGCTCGCCACCGCAGGCACAATCGAAATCGCGACTGCTAAACATAGGGCAATTGGCATATTTACTAGACTATTTACAACCCCACTATCTATTCCCCACAAAATAGTGGCAGTACTACTACCTATGCCCGCTTTGCCTAATAGGTTTACGATTAAGAAACTGTCTAGCATTATAAGAACAGGTAGCACAATCTGCGCCATAACTATCGGCGTACTCGTACGAATCAACTCCAAAAACACCGCTTTCCTAGTACTATGCACCACATTTTGCGAATAGTTCGGCGCTGCTTTTCGCGTTTTTAGATATATAATGCATAGTACTGCGACAGTGAGTACTTCGCTAATAGTGACACCTATAATAGCCCCGAATGCGCCAAATTCCAGCCCGTATCCTAAAAATAAGTAGGCACACGCTAGTCCAAAGACCAGTTTCCCGCCCTGCTCTATGATTTGGCTGAGTGCTGTCGGTATCATATTGCTATGCCCCTGGAAGTATCCGCGGAATACGCTCAATATGCACACAAAAAACACCGCTGGTGCTATACCTAAATAACCTAAAGTACTACTGCCATTCCCCTGCAGGTTCGCAATTATTTGTGAAAGCCCCGCCACTAATACGCTCGCGATTAGGCCCACCACCGCCATAGTAAAAATACTCACCCGAAATACTGTTTTTACCCCCGCGTAGTCGTGATTACTGAGTCTGTTTGCTATCATTTTACTAATAGAAGTCGGCATTCCGCTGCTAGCCAACACGATTATCAGCGAAAAAACGGGGAAAATCAACTGATATAACCCCAGCCCTTCCGCACCAAGTACCCAAGTAAGTGGTATACGATATATAGCACCTAAAATTTTTGCGATTGCGCCGCCTATGAATAAGATAGCGACACCGCCCAAGAATGTTTGCTGTTTCATATCGTTATTTTTAGCGATTATAAACTATTTATACTTATTAACCGCCACTTTCACAATATACTACCCGCAATTCACGCGCTATATTTACAGCAATATATAATACTAACTGTTAAGCGAAAAGATTTACCAGATTAGAGCGCCACCACCCTATTTTGCACCTTAGTACAAAGTGCGAGTAGTTTTTCGCGGTCGTATCCCTCCACTAGCACGCGTACAACATCCTCAGTCCCACTCGCGCGCACCACAATCCGCCCCTGCGATGCTAGTTCCTCCTCTAGAGCCGCTATGTAGTCATCCATTACACCACTACCTACTAGCGCCTTTTGCCTGTCGCTCACAGGGATATCGGCGGTCACCATCTCAGTACGCTCCAACCCCTCGAGAAGTTTTATAGCCGTGCAATTTTCCTCGATAATGATTTTTAGTAGCAATAATACGGTCGTTAGCCCGCACGATTCCGCGCCCACATCGCCTAAAATTATATGTCCGTTTTCCTCGCCACCTAAGTTAAACTTAGACTTTAACATTTCCTCGCGGATAAACAGCCCGCCGACTTCGGTACGCACGACCTTAATCCCTGCCTTATTTAGACTTTGCTCCAGTCCACAATTGGCAATCTTGGTAGTCACTAAGGTGTCTTTTTCTAGCCTGTGATGTTTGTATAAGTATCTTGCAAAAATATACAAAATGTCCGAGCCATCTAGCACTCGCCCGTTTGATAAAACGACCAACACCCTATCACCATCGCCATCAAAGGTAAAGCCGAAATCAACTTGATTTTTTACGCATTCGGTGACAAATTTCTCATAGTGTGTACTGCCGCAATCAGCATTTATATACAAGCCGCAATCAGTGTCATTGTAACTCATTATATGCGCGCCCAACCTCTTAAACACATACGGTACAATATTGTATGTAGCGCCATTTGCAAGGTCGAGCGCGATTTTAAACCCGCTAAGTGAGGGCATTTTTAGAGAGTTTAGTATATGGTCGACCCAGAGTTTACCGAGGTCCATATACTCTATACTACCGATACTCGTAGGCTCACAACCTAGAAAATTCTCAATATCGTAGTAAATTCTCTCGATATTGTCCTGCTCCTCCAGCGATATCTTTTCACCCTCGGCATTGTAAAACTTGATGCCATTATATATAGGTGGGTTATGGCTAGCGGTAATCATTACCCCACCATCGACCTCAATCGTGTTTACTAAAAAACTCACAGCAGGCGTAGGTAAAATTTCGGTAACGATAGCACTATACCCCATTGAGTTTAGTCCCGAAATAAAACCAGTGACTAGCATATCCCCCGACACGCGCGTGTCCTTTACAATCAACACTTTTTTATATCTTGCGTTTTTAGACAAATTGACCGCAAAGGCCTTCCCTAATTTTAAGGCACCCTCTGCGGTCAACTTTTCATTTGCTATTCCTCTGATTCCATCCGTACCAAACAATTTACGCATACACTAACCTCGTGATTTTTTTGCGTACATCGCGGCGTTGGTGCCTGCAATAGCACCATCTGAAATGGCGGTTGCGATTTGGCGAAGGGGTTTTTTCGTGATATCCCCTGCAGCATAGACTCCCGATACATTTGTCTCCATTTGCTCGTTTACGACAATATATCCTCCCTCTAGCGTGATTACACCATCTAGCATCTCGGTATTTGGATTTCTGCCAATTGCTACAAAGACCCCATTTACATCTAGTTTTTCCGTTTCATTCGACACAACATTGCGTAAAACTATAGATTCGACCTTGTCTACCCCTTCTATATCGACAGTGACACAATCGAGCCTAAGTTCTACATTGTTGTTAGGCGATTTTAGCAATTCCTCCAACTGATTCAATGTCGCATCATCCGCACGGAAGCCCTGTCGCCTATGTACTAGATAAAGTTTTTTCACAATAGGCGCTAGGTATAACACATCTCCTAGCGCTGTATTTCCGCCACCTACTACTGCGACTGTCTGCCCCTTAAAAAAAGCGCCATCGCACACCGCACAATAACTCAGTCCCCGACCGACAAACTTTTTTTCATTCGGCACACCGAGTCCGCGCGAGTACGCACCCATACTTAATATGACACTAGGGGCGCGATATGTTACACCGTTTGCGGTGACTTCTTTTATACTACCGACTAATTCAACCTTGTCTACCGAGGCAAACACGGTCTCTACCCCGAGGGCTGTCATCTGCTCAAACATATTTTGGCTCAACTCAAAGCCATCGATATTTTTATACCCCGGGTAATTTGCAATATTACTCGTGATTGCCACTTGCCCGCCTACGCCCGCCTTTTCAATAAGCAATACCTTTGCCCCAGCGCGAGAGGCATAAATGCCCGCGGTCATTCCCGAGGGGCCGCCGCCGATAATGATTACATCGTATTCCATACTTACTCCTAATAATTTTGTAATAAAAGGATATCCCCTTCACCGCGCCAGCCTAAAAATTAGGTCATCATGAGCCTCGACCTGCAGCGCCTTTAGACGAAGGATCTATTCCACTTTATGTTATTATATACGAAAAAAGCCAAATTGCAAAACAAATTGGCTATTTTTTATTTTTATTAAAACGATTTCGTTCCGCCGAATCATCGACTAGGTAATTTACTTGCATATTAGGCTCTAGAATAGCGCTACTACGCTCCTTGCGGGCGTGGAGCGTGCGCATAACCTTTCTAGCCAGCGGTTGCGCAATCAATATTTCAATCCATAGAGCAAGAAAAAAGTTCCTAGGCCACGCGAGCAAGAAGTCCGTAAACACAGCAGTTGTGACAGTGCCTATGCTTAATAGTTCTCCGTAGATTAACCCGAGCCAAGTCATCAAAAAGGACATAGCCAACACGGTAAACAATATTCTAAACAAAATTCGCGCATTAAAGCCATCGGTCTTGCCGCCAAACTTTTTGCACATAAATTCAGCGAACCTCCCTGCTACAAAATGCTCTAGCAACATTGCCAGCACGAAAAACAGCGGAAATGAATAAAGTATTGAAATTATCACTCCACCATTCACCACCCCTGCGCCTAAGCAAATATTAATAGCGCACATTAGTAGCGCCGTGATTCCCGCGATTACCACGCCGTATAATAGCCCTTCCTTATTATTTTGAGGCAAACGGTCTTCCTTTTGCATTTAATTCCTCCTTTTACTGAAAAAAAGAATGCGCAAGCCCAACTGGACTTACGCAAACCATTTTGCTACTCGTTGTTTATAATTAAATAATATCATAATTATGTCCAAAAAGCAAGCAAAAACGCAAAAATTTTTGCATAAAAGAACAAGTTTTATTCAAAATAACTATGGAGGAAATTATGGATAGAGATTTTGAATTGTTAACCAGTATTTATCAAAATTGCGAGACCGCGATAAAGAGTATTGAGGATATCGAGCCCGCAGTCGAAAATGAGGAATTGCGCGCCGAACTGCGCGAGGAACTCCTACATTACCGCGAGTTTGCAAAAAAGTGCAAGGCGCTTAATCCCGATTTACCCGACAATAACACTTTCGAAAAAGCGAGGCTGTGGACCTCTATTAAAATGGCAACAGTGTTTAACAAGTCTACAAGGCACCTTGCCGAAATGCTACTATTAGGCACGGTCATGGGAACATTGCAGTGCTATAAAGACATTAGCGACTACAGGTCCGCGAGTCACGATTTGCTCGAGGTCGCTGGTGAACTGCTCCGCATGGAGGAGGAACATTTTAACTACCTAAAAATGTTTTTGCAAAAGAATATATAGGAATAAATATTTTTTATTTAAACTTAAAACTAAAAGCCACAATCCGCATAAGCACAACTAAAAAGCATACCAAAGTTAAGGTACACAAAATGTAAAAAACGCTAAACTTTATACAAAACAAAAATCACCATATCCTCCCCTATAGCGGGGCTTTTGATACTGGTGATTTTAATAGTATAAACTAGAAGGTTTATTTCCTTTATTTCTTTTCTGCGATTTTACTCTCGACATAGTCGACAAGTTTCCCAATGGTGTCGAGATTTTTTGCCTCATCATCGGGTACCGTGATGTCGTATTTGTCCTCAAGGGCGATGAGCATTTCTACCATATCAAGCGAATCGGTGTGCAAATCCTCTACAATTCTAGACTCTCTCGTGATAGTCTTTGGGTCAATATTTAACTGTTCTGCTAATAGTTGAGTAATTTCTTCGTATACCATTACTTCGTTTCTCCTTTTAGGCGTTTGAATAATTCAATTTTATCATACAATACAAAACTTGTAAAGCATTTACGCCACATAAAAGCAGTTTTCATTTATTTATTTCATAAGTTTGAGCCAAGGTTTTTAGTTAGGAATATAAACTACACATAACAAGCCCTCGCCCCCCAATTTACACAAAAAACGCACACCCCCCCACTTAAAATGCGGTACTATGCAAT
>CASEHF010000005.1 GCA_949287685.1 uncultured Christensenella sp.
ATGTTTAAACCGTACCTACATAAGTACTATACTTATAGGTGCGGTTTATTATTTATTCAAGTTATAAGCGGAATAGATGCGGTGCGTAGCCGCACACCCTATATTTACATATAAGTACAACTACCCACTTTTAGTGATTGTTTGCGGTAAATTTGAATGTTTTCAAGCGGAATAGATCCTTCGTCTAGGGGCTAACGCGGGGAGCGCTCAGGATGACAAGTAATTTAAAAGTATCGCGTGTTCAACAGACTGCTTTTCTCGAGTTGGTTCAAGGTGCGTAGCCGCACTCCCGGTAGATAGATATAGTACAACCACTCACTTTAAATATTTGTCTATGATAGATTGGGGATTTTTTCAAGAGGAATGGATTCTTCGTCTCAGGCTCTGTAAGCAGGGCTCAGAATGACAGTGATTTAAAGGTGCTGCGGGTACGACTATGTGCTATTTTCTTGTTGGTGTAGTTGTGTTGCTTATTACAGGGGGGGCTAAACACTATTTTATTGCGAGTGTGGTAAATTGCTTTTTATAGGTCGGTTAAAAGTGCATAGTTGTGTTTCTAAAAATACTAATTAAATATTTGTCATCCTGAGTGTCGACCCGCAGCGCCTTCAGACGAAGGATCTATTCCACCTGAAATATTCTTGGGCTACAACTAAAAAAATAAGAGGATGATGCTGGGCTGGCGCAATACTATTCTTTTCTTACCAAACAAAGTACTCTTGCGCTAGACTTCCCGCAAGCGGGAAGTCATCCTGAGCGCTCCCCGCGTTAGCCCCTAGACGAAGGATCTATTCCGCTTGAAATACCATACTGTGGGTGCGACTATGCACGACTTACCGGCAGTACGCACCCGTGCCGAAGGAGCGATTTCTTACAATTTTTATCAAAAGTAACAAAATATTACATAAATGACTAAAATAATTGACAAAGTATTTAAAATACTTTATACTCAAAATATACTATAAAAGGAGATTGTATTATGAGAACAAAGAGTCTAAATAGTGCTTGGTGGAAAATCGGCTTAGCACTACTAGCAATCGTGCCGTGCTTGTTTGTATTCACTGCCTGCGGTGGTGAGACAATTGAAAAGGATGAGGCAATTTTGGCATCGACTACTGCTGCAGAGGCTATTGCTACTACGCAAAACTTTACTATCGAGCGCATTTCTCGCACATCTATGACTACCAGCGTTAGCAAGATGTCTATGAGCAGTACTGAGAAAATTAGCGTAAATAATGGCGTTGTTGCGCTTGATGTAAATGGCAGCGCTAGCGGTAGCGGCGGGGCTGGCGGTTTAAACATTACCATGACCTACAATGTTAACAATTCGGTAATTCTTGCTAATGTTGATGGTACTTATTATGCCATCAAAAAGAATACAAAGGAGAAAGACACCATTTCCGCAATTGACTTAAATGACTACTTAGACATTAGCGTTATAATGGAGTACTTTACTCCCTTGACTGCGGAAAGTTTTGAGACTACCGAAAATGGTAGCACCCCAGTTGTTGACTTAAAGAAAATGGGCGAAGGTGACTACAACTTAAATCTTTCTCTAAATGATGAGATTACTGACCCTGATACTGAGGAGGTTACGACCCTGTATTCTCGTGTGAGTCAAGAAATTAGGGATGGCAAGATTGCAAAGGTTATTTTCGAGTACAAAACAAATTCCGAGACTGAAGGGGAGATAAGCTACTACATTGAGTACAGAGTTTCATACGACTCTAGCGAAATCGCAGTTCCTACCGCAGAGGAGCTTGCAGAGTACAAGGATGCAAGCCTAACTATCGAAGTGCCTACACCTTCGCTATAATAATTTCTACTTAAACATTTAAAAAGTATTTCAAACCACCGAAATACAAAAAGTGAACCTAAATATTAGGTTCACTTTAATTTTTAGTACTTGCTGTGGAATGTTAGCGCGATGCATTTACCGCCCACTAAAATTGCATTGTTTAGCGATAACGGGACAAGCCTGATTTCGTTTTCGTTCACGACTTCGCGGAATTTTTTATACAAGGCTTGCGCCTCGGCATCTGCATTGAAACTAACAATACTAAAGGTATAGTCCGCAATATTCTGCCCGTTTTCCTTTACATTACTGTATAATTTTGACACGGCAGACTTAAATGACTTTGCCTTGTCTAGAATTTTGAAGTTGCCCTCTGTGTCTATACTAATGATTGGCTTTAGATTGAGACTAGCCCCCGTAAATGAGTCCATAGCGCGCTTAAACACCTGGCTAGTTTTAATACTATCCGCACTATCTACGACAAACACACTCACGAATTTACCAATCAGTGTGTCCGCAAAGTCTAGTGCCGCCTCGAGGTCTTTTTCGCGCTCGTAAACTACCTTTGTTAGAGCGGCAATCTCGCTAGTTCCTCGAGAGACAGTCTTGGTGTCCATTAGGATTGCCATATGCTCAGGGTACTTTTTGTTAAGGTCGCGGAATGCACGCTTTAGTCCATCGCCATTGTCTAGTAGTAATTTTGTCGATACCGAGAAGTATACAATGTCGTTCCCTGACTTTAATTCTTGTTCAAAAAAATCGTACCACTCTTGATACTCTAAGGGAACAACCGCATATTTGCCTGCGCGAATTTCCTCCGCGATTTTCGCAAAATCAGTCGCTTTTGTGTAATCTTTAAAATACGAAATGCGCGAACCGTGCTTGATTTTGCTAGGCACTAAATTTAAATCAGTTATTTTCAATTCTTTGCCGAACATATCAGCATATGCATCAATGTAGAATTTTACCATTTTTAGCCTCCTAAATACTATTATAGCATTTTAAAAATCATTAAGTCAACGAAATTTGCGACTTAATAAAATTTAGTATAGATTGTTATGTTTTGCTTTATTTTGGTTAAATAGTAGTTTGTGGCTTTGTAGGGTGTAGAGTATAGGCGCTCTCCATCGCTAAACTCGGGGTCGAGGAGCCACTCTTTTACGCGCGTTGGTCCCGCATTGTATGCGCAGAGCGCCGTGTCAGTGTCGCCAAAAATATCTACTAGGTATTTAATATACGCCGTGCCAAGGGTGATATTGTACTCAGGCTCAATGAGCCTATTTTCACTAAACACAATACCGTTTTTTTGTGCAATAAATTTAGCGGTATCAGGCATAAGTTGCATTAGTCCAACAGCGCCGACACTCGATACAGCCCGAGGGTTAAACCCGCTCTCGGCATTAATCACACTCGCAATCAAGACAGGAGGCAGATCGTACTCCTTTGCGATATTTATTACACTCTCGCGGTAAGAGAGCGGATAAAATATTAAAAAACTCCCGACAATAGCCCCCGAGGCGAATATAATTCCTATTATATATAATATAAGAAAAAATGTCACTTTGTCCATACTTATATTATATAGATATTTGATATTAAAATACGCAAAAACAAAATTTGTAGTTTATTTGATTGTATAGATAATAAAAGGCTCACATTTGCCTATAAAATCAGTTTTCAATTGATAAACAAAATAAAACATACGACTTTTTTAAAAAAGTGGTTGACAAATCGCAATTTAGGTTATATAATATGTGTAAAGTAGAAATACTTTACAGGAGTGTCATTTGGCGCTAATCTTACATCGTGGGGTGCAAAATGGATGTAGGTAGATTGGTGAGGTTGAGTGTTTTGCTTGATTTTTATGGCGGAATGCTGACTTCTACACAGTACGAGACCGCCCGTAGTTATGTTGACTATAATGCGAGCCTCGCTGAAATCGCTGAGGATACGCACACTACGAGACAGGCGGTCAGTGATATGCTGCATCGCACTTTTGCAAAACTCGAGGAGTTAGAGCGGAAGCTCGGCTTTGTAAAAAAGTACGAGCGAGTGCTTTTAAGTGTCGAGAATGTGGCAAAGAGTTGTAGGCTGTCGGGTGAGAGTTGCGAAATGGTGGTCGAGCGCTTTACCCAGTTAATCAAGAGTTTAAAGGAGTAGGAAAATGGCAATGTTTGAGGGATTATCACAAAGGCTAAATCACATTTTCAGCAAAATGACCCAACGCGGCAAACTGACCGAACTCGAGATTGACAAGGCAATGCGCGAGATTCGTGTAGCGCTACTCGAGGCTGATGTGAACTACTTGGTGGTAAAGAAATTTGTCGCCGATGTTAGCGAAAAGGCAAAGGGTGAGGAGGTTATGAAGAGTCTCACCCCAGGGCAGCAGGTAATTAAAATCGTACGCGATGAACTTGTAAACCTTATGGGTAGTACTCAGAGTAAACTCGACTTATCTGGCACGCCGCCTGCTGTTATTATGATGTGCGGTTTGCAGGGCGCTGGAAAGACTACTCTTTGCGGCAAACTCGCGAGTTTGTTAAAGAGTCAGGGGAAAAAAGTGCTGCTCGTTGCCTGTGATATCTACCGAAATGCTGCAATTGACCAGTTAAAGATTGTAGGGAAACAGGCAGGTGTCGAGGTTTTTGAGCGCGGTACTCAGGACCCTGTGAAAACCGCTAGACAGGGTATTGATTACGCAAAGCACGAGGGGCTAGATGTAGTCATTATCGATACTGCTGGTAGACTTCACATCGATGAGCAAATGATGGATGAGCTCAGGCGAATGAAGGCGGAAATTGCGCCGAAAGAGATTCTGTTTACAATCGATGCGATGACTGGTCAAGACTCTGTCAATGTTGCAAAGGAATTTAATGACCAACTAGACATTACTGGCATAGTCGTTACCAAACTCGATGGCGACACCCGTGGCGGAGTTGCGCTGTCTGTAAAGGCAGTGACCAGCAAACCCATAAAATACTGCGGTGTTGGTGAAAAACAGGGCGACCTCGAGCCCTTTCATCCAGACCGTATGGCGAGCCGAATTTTGGGTATGGGCGATGTGCTGACCTTGATTGAAAAGGCGCAGAATGCTGTCGATGAGCAGGAAATGGAGAGAATGCAGAAAACTTTGCGCGAGAATAGCTTTACTCTGCAAGATTACCTCCAGCAAATCGAGAGCCTCAATAAAATGGGCGACATCAATGCGCTTATGGATATGATTCCGGGGCTTCGTGGTAAAATGAAGGGCGTGACAATCGATGAGGCGGAAATCGCCAGGAACAAGGCAATCATCCAGTCTATGACTCCAGAGGAGCGCTTTGACCCCGAGATAATCAAGGCGAGCCAGAAAAAGCGCATCGCAAATGGTAGTGGTACGACCATTCAAGAGGTTAACACACTACTAAAACAATTTGCCCAAAGCAAAGAACTCTTAAAGCAGTACTCGGGCAAGAAAAGAAAAGGGAAATTTCCGTTTTTTTAAACGAAAATTATATTAAATTTATTTAAGGAGAAAAGAAAATGGCAGTTAAAATTAGATTAACTCGTTTAGGCGACAAAAAGTCACCGTTTTACCGCGTAGTCGTAACCGATTCACGCAGTGCAAGAGATGGAAAGTTTATTGAGAACTTGGGTACATATGACCCACTCAAGGACCCATTTCAACTAAATCTTAACAAGGAGCGCGTAGAGTACTGGCTTTCAGTTGGTGCTACACCTACGGACACCGTTCGTGAACTTTTTGTTAAGGAAGGTTTCTTGAAGGCAAAGCCTTATGTTGCACCAAAGCCAAAGCAAATGCCACCAGCACCAAAGGCAAAGGCAGAGGCGCCAGCAGAGACTGAGGGTGAGGCAGCTGCAGAAACTACCGAAACCGCTAGTGAATAGTTTTTAGAGCCTATTTGTTTGCAAAATTAATGTTAATTTGATAAAATAGATTAGGCTTTTCCAAAGTGAGGGGCTTGGCTCTCACTTTTTGTTTATGGAGGGGAAAATGAAAGTAGAATTAGGCAGAGTGCTAAAACCGCAGGGAATAAAGGGCGAGTTAAAGGTGGAGCCGCTCTCAAATCCTGAGTTTTTTAAAGATATTACGCTTGTCGAAATAAATGGGAAAGAGGCAAATATCGAATTCGCAAGTGTTAGAGCCGATGGCGTGTATGTTAAACTAGATATAATAGGTGATAGAACTGAGGCGGAAAAGTACCGCGACTCGTTTATTACCGCTGACCGTGAGGCACTACCAGACCTAAAAGAAGGGCAGTTTTTTTACGAGGATTTAATTGGGTGTCAGGTGTATTTTGAGTCTGGGGAGTTTGCGGGCGAAATCGTAGACATAGAAAACTACGGTAACGCCGACTTGTTTGCCATTCACAAAGATTTTAGTACTATTTTATGTCCGTATATAGATGGCGTGTTTACTTCAATCGACACACACGCTAAAAAGATTATCGCAAACGAGAAAAGATATAGGGAAGTGACCGATTATGAGGATTGATGTATTGACACTTTTTCCCGATAGTTTTGCGCCACTTCGCGAGAGTATTATTGCGAGAGCGGTCGATTCGGGGAAGTTTAGCTTAAATATTATTAATATCCGCGACTTTTCTGCCGACAAGCATAAAAAATGCGATGACACAATATTTGGTGGCGGCGATGGATTGCTTATGATGCCACAACCCCTGTTTGACTGCATCGAAAGTGTCAAGACAGAAAATTCGCACATTATCTACCTATCTCCAAAAGGTGAGACCTTTACTCAAAGCAAGGCAAAGACATTAGTCGAATACGAGCATTTGATACTAATTTGCGGACATTATGAAGGGATTGACCAGAGGGTCATTGATACCTTTGTCGATGAGGAGATTAGTATTGGCGACTATGTGCTGACTGGTGGGGAACTACCTGCTATGGTCGTAGTCGACACTGTTGCGCGCCTAATTCCAAAGGTGCTGCACGGGGAGAATTCGGCAAAGGATGATAGTTTTGAAAATGGTTTACTTGAATACCCGCAGTATACTCGCCCCGCAGATTTTAGAGGGTTGAAGGTGCCTGAAGTATTGCTTAGTGGCAATCACCAGGAAATCGCAAAGTGGCGCAAAGCACAGAGCGAACGCATTACAAAAGAGCGTCGCCCCGACCTAATTGATAAAAATAACTAATTACTTATTACACTTGTCATATATGCCTCTTTACACGGGGGCGGATAATTAAAAAACAAACTCATACTTTAAATAACTTTATAAAATGATAATTACCAAGACACAAAACAAAAGGAGCAAATTATGAAAATTCAGTGGTTCCCAGGGCATATGACAAAGGCACTAAGGGAAATGGAGCAAAATATCAAACTCGTAGACCTCGTTATCTATGTATTGGATGCGCGCGCGCCTAAAAGTTGCATAAACCCGCAATTTCCCGAGTTTTTAGGCAACAAACCCATAATTTATGTGCTAAATAAAATCGACCTCGCCGATGATAGAGAAACTACGCTGTGGCTAAAATATTTTAATAATCAGCCCAATGCAATGGCACTTTCGCTGAATTCGACAATGACTAATGCAAGTAAGGTAGTGGTGGGCGGAATGGAAAAAATGCTCGCTAAAAAACTCGAGCGCAATAGAGAAAAGGGTATTACTTTGCCCTTGCGCGCAATGGTCATAGGCGTGCCGAATTGCGGAAAAAGTACTTTAATAAATAACCTTTGCGGCAAGTATAAGGCGATTACAGGAGATAGACCCAGTGTTACGAGAGCGACTCAGTGGGTGCGAATTGCTGGGACTATGGAGATTCTCGACACTCCAGGCACCCTGTGGCCAAGTTTTGAGGATGATGAGACTGCGCACAACCTCGCATATATTAACGCGATAAAAGATGAGGTGCTAGATTCTGCCGAATTAGTTCTCGATTTTATTGCAAAAATGCTAGAAATTTACCGCGAGCCTTTTTTGGCGCGGTATAATCTCGAGTATCGCGAGGATTTTAGCCCCGTTGACTACCTAGAGGGTGTTTGCAAAAACCGCAAGTTTGTGCTGCGTGGGGGCGAGGTCGATTGGGAGCGCGGCGCAAAAGCAATACTTGATGACTTTAGAAAGGGGCGAATCGGTAAAATTACGCTAGATAGGTTATAATATGAAAATATTTAATAGAGCAAAGGGCGCTTTGGGCGAAAGGCTAGCCCTGAAGTATTTACGCAAGCATAAATTTAAAATCTTGGAGAAAAATTATTCGTGTCCCGTGGGCGAGGCGGATATAATCGCAAAAAATAACGGTATGTTAGTCGTTGTCGAGGTAAAGAGCCGCACAACACTCGAATTTGGCAGACCCGCCGAGGCTGTAGACAACATAAAGCAGCGTAAACTACAAAACATCGCCCTGTTTTATCAAAAGAAAAAACACTTGTTTAATATGCCCGTGCGCTTCGATGTCGTGGAAGTACTAGATACGGAAATTAACCACATAGAAAACGCCTTTTAACGAAAAATTTTAGTAAGAATTAGGTGTAATCAATAATATTTAATTAAATTTAGGAGGAAGTTATGAAAATAGAAAATTTAGGGGAATACGAGGGGGAGATTTTAAATTTAGATAGTAAAATTTTACCTCACGGGATTGGGAAATTAGTGACAAATGATGGGGCGATTTTAGAGGGAAAGTTTTACGAAGGCAAACTAAATGGCAATGGCAAAATCACTTACACCGATGGTAGTAGTTTTGAGGGTAATTTTAGAATAGGTAAATTAAATGGATACGGTACCCAAGTTTATTCTAACGGAAATATCTATAAAGGAAATTTTGTAGATAATATAAAAGTCGGTATGGGTCGACTTTACTTTAAACGCGGTAGATATAAGTATATTGAGTGTGTATGGAAAGATGATGAAATGTTTGCTGATTTTATTATTGGACTAAAAAATGGTACACAGAGAAGGGCGAAGATTGTTAATTCTAAAATTCATTTAATCAAACCTAATAAAAAATATTTGATAAATGTTGATGGCGTTAAACCGTTTTCAGTATACGATATTTATCACGAAAGTGAGTATTTTAGTTTTAATACAACAAATTGGGATAGCGATGAAAAGTATTTGTATAATAAGTTTTTAGTAACTGAACTTGAAGTAGCAGACCTAAACCATAATGTTTTTCGGGCTAATCCCGTACATGATAATTTAGACTTTCTTGTTTTGCCTAATAATAGTGATTTATACAAAGATTATAGGGCAGAATTTTTTGGCAAAGTTATGAGCAAGGTTTTCGATTTTATTAGAGGGAAAACAGAATTAGCAGGTGTTATCATAAAAGAAATACTAAGTAATTTTGATACAAATAAGATTTGTCAGCGAATAAAGAAGTACAAGGATAGGTGGCTGAGGCGAAAAGAGGATTTTTCATTAGTAATAGGGTATGAAAATGTAAATTCTATTTTAAATGACCTAAATGCAGATAATCTTGAGAATAACGAATTTATCTTATCTTTACCTCAAAAGACCGCCGAACTTTTAGACACCGTGAGTGATGATACATTAAGGAAAAATATTAATATAAAAATTGAAATAGATGCGGAAAATCAGCAGGCAAGTTTATTTGTATATGATGAAATGGGATTCATTGAATTTACTATAAATATTGATATAAGAGACATTTTGAAAAAATAAATTCTAAAAAAGGGAAATTTTTTTAAACTTTTTAGCAATTTTGTATTGCAAAACATAAAAAATTATGTTATTATATCAGTATGACTTCGGGCGGTCCGCTGTGGTGTGACTACACTATATGAACACTCGGATTAATCTTGTAAGGAGGTATTAAGTCATGAACATTATCGCGACACTTGAAAAAGAAGGCTTGAAAGAAAAAGTCAATGACTTCAACATCGGTGACACTGTTAGAGTGTATGTAAAAGTTGTTGAGGGTGACAAAGAGCGTATTCAGGCTTACGAAGGTGTAGTAATCGCACGCAAGAACGGTAGCATTCGCGAGACTTTCACCGTGCGCCGCATCAGTTTTGGCGTAGGTGTTGAGAGGACTTTCCCAGTACACTCTCCTCGTATTGACCGTATTGAGGTTGTTCGCAAGGGTAAGGTGCGCAGAGCAAAACTTTACTATGTACGCAAACTCAGTGGTAAGCGCGCTAAGATTAAAGCCAGCATCTAATTTCTATGAAGCTAGCATTTAGTTTTACTACAAAGACAACATTTAATATCTATAAAGCCAGTTTTTGGTTTTTCGATAAAGCTAGCATTTATTTTTTCTATAATATATCAAAAAGAACCGATTCCGCGGTTCTTTTTGTTTTTTTGTAAAGTTGGCATCCTGAGTGCCGACCCGCGGTGTGTAGCCGGTGCGTGGGCGCACTCCCGATATAATTTTCAAGCGGAATAGATTCTTCATCAAAGGGCTTGCGCGGGGAGCGTTCAGAATGACAGTACTTTAATTAGTATTAAAAATATGAACGACTACTCGCTCTAAATCAAACTTGTGAAGTGTGTTCGGTTGTTATCCGTGATAATTAAAATTGGGTCGTTCTGAGTGTCGACCCAAAAAGTGTAGTTAGTTGTGTGCTCTGCTATAATAAAAATCTGTCATCCTGAGTGCCGACCCGCGTAGCCTTCAGACGAAGGATCTATTCCGCTTTAAAACACTCCAAACAAATTGCAAACATCATACAAAGCGAATACCCTTATTTACATTATACCGGGAGTGCGCCTTCGCACTGCGCCCACGCACCGCATCTATTCCTCTTAAAACCAAAATAAAGCAATCTACACCTCTTTTCCCAGTATTTTACACTATAAATTTTATAAAAACTTTTCGAAAAATTTGCTAAAAACCCCTATTATTGATAAAATAATATAGATTATCTATATTCTAGTTTGTAATTTTCTGTTAAGTTGCTTTTCGCGACAAACTTAAGATTCGATAGGTTTTGTTTTAAAAAAACAACTAAAACAGTGACCAAATTAAAGTAAATCTTAAAAACAGTCCTCAAAAATCGAATATTTTTGGAGTTGCAAAACGAGATTTAGTAATTATGCATTATTCTTTTTAAATAGCGCAAAATATATTTAAGTATATAAAGGGGCGATGTTAGTATGAAATTATCAAAGGTAAAAGTCGGCTTGGTGACAGTAATTACTAGCATATTTTGCCTAGCCGTACTTTTGACCGCTTTTTTGTTTATACCGAAAATGCCTGTAGATGCGTTTACGAGCGATAGTAATGTCACTTCAAACGCAGTCGTGGTCGGCGATATTTGGAATAGCAGCACAAAGACCTTTAACCGCGACACTTTAGGCACATTGCTAAAGTACATCTCTAGTGATGGTTCAATAAACAGTGTTAACACCAACGAGCAGACTGCCCAAGACATCCGCGGCTACACTTACGGCGGAAAGGCTAGCGGCAAGTCTGTAGTCGTGACTATAGGTAACTACAAGTGGCAAGTAGTATATCTAACTCGTAAAAACAACACCAGTGGCGACCGTATAGCCACACTTTTAATGACCAATAACGATGGCACTGCTAGATATGGTAATAGTTCATATTATGGTGGTAATAGTTTTACTAGCGGTTTTCCTACCAGTATGTATGGTACTAGCCACATTCGTGCGGTTACTCTAAACAATGGAGGTCGATACATCAATATTACTAGCTACTCTAATCCTAGTACTACGACCACTGCTAGCAAGTCCTCATCACACAAATATGCATTATACACTGTAGCGGACAAAGGGCTAACACAATACCTAGTACAACCACAAGAAGTATGGTATCAAACCGAAGCTCAATTAACTGGTAGTAACAACCCAGCAAACTACACCCTAAACAACGAGTCACTTTCTACGACTATAAACACAGGTTGGTATAACAATAGTGCCTCAAGTTATTCATACCAAGGCAAAGACTACTATACCGAGTGGGGTGATGACTATTTATGGTGACTATTTATGGCTACCCAGCATATCAGAGGCAGGCAGAGGTGACTCAGAGTTGGGTATCTGGAAGTTATCCACAACAGAGCGAGCAGCATCTAACAATTGGTGGTCCCGTTCCGGTCGCTACAATTATTCGTACGATGTTTACTACCTGAATTCTAGCGGTTCCGGCGCTTCTAACACCTATGTGAACAATAGCTACGGCATCCGCCCCGCGATTCACTTAAATCTTGATAAGGCTGCACAAAGTGTGGCATATTCAATTAATGCAACAACGAATGCAAACAGTATTGTAGATAAAAATTCATTAAAATATGACTTAAATTCAAATGCCGAAGTTACCTTTACATTTACCGCAAATCCCAATTATATCATAAATCAAATAAGGCTCGGTTCGACCACGGTTAGTAGTATCCCTACCACAACCCCTAGTAGTTTTACTAACACAGGTGCTTTTCAATACAAGGTGTACAGAGTAAACAATAGTAATAGCGTAAATGTAATATTAAAGTCGTTAACTAATAACCTAAATATTTCGTGTGGTACACAACAATATATAGTGGCAACTACCGAAAATGCAGCGGTAACCATAAATAGTTATAGCCGAGCGAACTATTTTTCCACCACCGCTACAATCACAGTACAGCAAAACACAGCATACACGCAGCGCTTTAGGCTACCCAGCCGAAATTGGATAGATATCAGTTCCACCGCCTCGGGCGATGGTTATATCGGTGATATTTATTATAATTTCACCAAGGAAAACAACATAATCACGGTGTATTTCGAAAACCTCACCGTAGGCTCTGTATTTGAGGTGATTTTTGGAGGTGAGGAAAAGCCGCTCTCATATACCGCAACAGGCGGCACGGCAACCTTTGAGGAGTTTATCGATGATGAGGGATACACGAATGTAATCGTGCGCCCCGCGGCAGGGTATTATGTAAACACGATTACGGTCGACAATGTCGCCTTTAGTGTCGAGTACTATCGCGCAGAAATTATGGGGGCTGGGAATGCTCGCGTTATCGGCTACACCGTAAAGGACACAAACAATGTCCTCGACCTGTGGCTCGTGGGGCAGTATGATAACTCAAGTATTGTCTTTAACCTTTCTACGACTCGCCCTACTTACAAGGTCCCTGCGACTGGTGGCGCCGTGACTGGTACAGTGGTGACCGCGAGCGCTGGGGGTGAGGCACGCATCGTGGGCTTTGACTCTAGCGAAACTGCCGACACCGACACTCTTACCTTTATCGCGGTAAGTTATTCGGGTTATGTTTTTTCGGGCTGGGAGGTCGATGGGCAGATACTCTCTGACTATGGGGCGAGCGCCGCGATTCCATATTCGCTAGTCAAGGACAAAGTCGTGACTGCAGTCTTTACCCCGAAATCAAACACTTCTAACAATGGCGATACTGACAACCCCTGGGGCTCCGACTTCGTTTAACCTCTATTGTCATATTAATCTATCGGGCTGATAGCAGATTTTACATTATATTATTTAATTAAGACTACCATATAGAAAATGCTCTAACGATTATTTGCTGTTAAGAGTGTTTTCTAAATGGTGGTTTTTTAATACGGTTATAATTTATCAAAAGTCCGACATTTTAAAGTCTTGTATAAGTTGACAAAATTAATGCACTTTGGTAAACTATATTTTATAATTTCAAGGAGCAAGATTATGATACCATTTGATTATAAAGCAATTGAGGAAAAGTGGCGCGAGCGCTGGGAAAAAGATGCAGTGTACAAGACTGATATTCGCGACTTTAATAAACCCAAATTTTATGCGCTGGATATGATTCCATACCCTTCGGGGCAGGGGCTACATATGGGTCACCCTATGGGGTATACTGCAACTGACATCGTGTCCCGTATGAAGCGTATGCAGGGGTACAATGTGCTGCACCCAATAGGCTTTGATAGTTTTGGGCTGCCCGCCGAACAGTTCGCGATTAAGACAGGGAATCATCCAGGTGATTTCACCGACAAAAACATTGCGACATTTACGAGACAACTAAAGGCTATGGGCTTTAGTTACGACTGGTCAAAGGAGATTTGTACGCATAGACCCGAGTACTACAAGTGGACTCAATGGATATTTGAAAGTTTGTACAAGGATGGCTATGCCAAGCATCAACCTACTTATGTAAACTGGTGCGAGGGGCTGGATACCGTGCTTGCTGATGATGAAATAGTCGATGGCAAGAGCGAGCGCGGCGGTTTCCCCGTTGAAAAGCGATTAATGAAGCAGTGGACACTCAATATCCCCGCATATGCGGAGAAACTACTCGCTGGGCTCGAGACTCTACCTAATTGGCCCAACTCTACAAAAGAGGGACAGCGCAACTGGATAGGGCGTAGTGAGGGTGCCGAGGTCGAGTTCAAGGTCGCTGATACCGACTATAGTTTTCGAGTGTTTACGACTAGGGCGGACACCTTGTTCGGGGTGACATATTGCGTGCTTTGTCCCGAGCACGATTTAATCAGTAGAATCACTACTCTAGACCAGCGTGCCGAGGTCGAGGGCTACATTCAAGCTTGCGCCAGCAAGACCGATATCGAGCGTACGGATATGAATATCGAGAAAACGGGCGTGTTTACGGGCGCGTATGCTATTAACCCCGTGAATAACGAGCGCGTGCCGATTTGGGTAGGCGATTATGTACTAACATATGGTACGGGCGCTGTAATGGCGGTGCCAGCACACGATCAGCGCGATTTCCTCTTTAGCAAGGCACATAATTTGCCCATAAAGCGCGTAATCGAGGGCGGTGACCTTGAGATTGAGGCGTATGTCGGCGATGGCGTGCATATAAACTCGGATTTGCTAAACGGACTAAACAACGATGAGGCAAAGAGCAAAATTATCAGTTGGCTCGAGGAAAAGGGCTTGGGTACTAGAAAGATTAATTACAAACTCCGCGAGTGGACATTCTCACGCCAGAGATACTGGGGAGAGCCAATTCCTGTAGTGTATCTCGAGGATGGCACTACCGTTTTAGATGAGAACCTCCCGCTAGTTCTCCCTGAAATGACCGATTACAAGGCAAAGCACGGCAAACCTCCTCTAGACAACGCGACCGAGTGGAAGCAAGTTACTATTAATGGTAAAAAGGGCGAGCGTGAGACTTGTACAATGCCGGGGGCTGCGGCTACCAGTTGGTACTTTCTCCGCTTTATCGACCCGCACAATGATAGCGAAATTGCCGACAAGGAGTTACTTAAACACTGGATGCCAGTTGATTTGTATGTCGGCGGTGCTGAGCATACAGTAGGACATCTATTATACTCGCGTTTTTGGAACAATTATCTATACGACAAGGGCTTGAGCCCCGTACGCGAGCCGTTTGATAAACTCGTACACCCAGGTATGCTCCTAGGTGAAAACGGCGAGAAAATGAGTAAAAGCAAGGGCAATGTAATTAACCCCGATGACATTATTCGCGACTATGGCGCCGATGTGCTGCGAGTTTACGAGATGTTTATGGGGCCCATTACCGATGCCAAGCCGTGGAATACACAAAATATCGAGGGTGCAAAGCGTTTTGTGCAAAAGGTGTGGTCGATATTTATAAACGAGGATAAAATAAAGGATGCGGAGAATAAAAATCTCGAGAAACTATACCACAAGACCGTAAAGAAAGTGACCGAGGACTACGAGAATATGAGCTTTAACACTGCAATCAGTCAAATGATGATATTTATAAACGCGGTGCAGAAAGAGAGCGTTTTCCCGCGCGAGTACGCTAGCGGCTTTATTAGATTACTAAACCCAGTGGCGCCCTTTATTACCGAGGAGATTTGGGAGAGAGTGTTTGATAAAAACAGTCTAATCGATTACCAGCCGTGGCCTAAATTTAATGCGAGTGTTGTCGCTGATGATGAAATCGAAATCCCAGTGCAAATCAACGGAAAAGTTAAGGCGAGGATAAAAATTACAGTCGACCAGGATGAGGCTAGTGTCTTGGCACTCGCAAAAGAGGCTGTTAAACTCAGTAGCCCCGACAAAGAAATCTATGTTAAAAATAAAATCATAAACCTTATAAAGAAGTAAAATCTAATCAGTCATAGAAAGTAAGTTAAATTATATTTAAATTTCTGTGACTTTTTTGTTTATTTTGTCGAGTATGTGGTAATAAATATTTATATTTTGTTAATATAGTTTTAAAAATGCCGAAAAATATTCAATAGTTAGAAAAAGCCACGAATAAAAACTGCCTTTGTCGAATTGCTAATTTTCGCTAAAAATACTTTGATTTTTTGATTATTTTATTATAAACTGCAGTCAGGAGGTATTGATTATGTCAAAATCAGTCAGCATTAAAATGTACGCAAAACGCGCAAAGCACCGCATGACTAGCGGGTATTGGGATAAAGTAAGGCGGGAGAGGGATGAATACATACAAAATAACCCTGCCGAGGATGCACACAAGATAATCGAACTTTATGCTCGTAGACTGATGCGTGAAATCTATGCTGATGAGAGTGACAACAAGGACAACGAGATTTACTTGAAAGTGGTCAAACTGCTGCAGAGTAATACTTTTACATCCAATCCAATCGGACAGTTAATCGACCACAACGAGTACGACAGGTTAGATAGACAAGGACAGCAGAACTACATAATAAAACTAACCGACAAGTATAACGAAATGCGCGAAAGATACGAGCGGGAAAAACATTATCGTTCATTGTAACTTTTTAAAGCCGTTTTTGGTTGCCAAAAACGGCTTTTTTTGTTATAATTTTTTACATTATCAAAGGAGAAATTATGAGTATTGTCGATAATCTAAATGAGGAACAACGCCTACCCGTTTTACAGAGCGAAGGGGCAGTATTAGTCACCGCGGGGGCGGGCAGTGGAAAGACTCGGTTGCTCACACATCGCATTGCCTACCTAATCGAGGAAAAGGGGATCCCACCATATAATATTTTAGCCATTACTTTTACAAACAAAGCAGCAAACGAGATGAAAGAGCGAATTAGCCGAATGGTCAATTGCGGAAATCAAGTCTGGGTGTCGACTTTTCACCGCCTTTGCGTGCTGATTTTGCGGCGATTTATGGATAGATTTGAGGGCTTTAGCACAAATTTCACGATTTACTCCGATATCGAGCGTAATCGCGTGTTAAAGGATGTTTATCGTGAACTTGATATCGAGGATGATGATGTAAAAAAGAGCGTTGACTACCATATTAGCAATATTAAAAATACTAATGCCGAGCCTGAGGAGTATTTTAGCGCTTTGAGTAATTACAATAGCGATTTAATTGAAAAAGCGTACTATAAGTACCAAGAGGCACTCAAAAATAGCAATGCGCTCGATTTTGATGACTTGTTGATTTTTACATATAAGTTACTTAATTCAAACCCCGATGTGCGCGAGTATTACCAGGACAAATTTCACTATATCCATGTAGATGAGTTTCAGGATACGAACAAGATTCAGTACGAAATCGTGCGTATTTTGGCGGCAAAGTGGGGGAATATTTTGGTTGTCGGCGATGAGGACCAGTGTATATATGGTTGGCGTGGTGCGAATATTGGCAATATTATCGACTTTAAAAAGGACTTTAAGGATGCTAAAATATTTAAACTCGAGCAAAATTACCGTTCTACTAAGAATATTCTAACCGTTGCCAATCGAGTTATTGACAACAATACTCAGAGACTCAAAAAGACACTTTGGACTGAAAACGAACAAGGGACAAATGTATCGTTTTTTGTCGGGAACAATGACCGCGAGGAGGCGGACTATGTCGCGCGCACGATTCGAGACTTGATTTCAAAGGGATATAAGTACTCCGATTTCGCAATACTTATGCGTTTAACTGCGCCTTCGAGATTGTTTGAGGAATATATGCTAAATTACAACCTCCCATACAAAATGCTCGGCGGCTTTAGGTTCTTTGAGCGTGCCGAAATTAAGGGAGTGACAGGGTATCTCCGCGCCCTTGTAAACCCTCGCGACAATGATAGCGTTTTGCGTATTATAAATTATCCCAAGCGCGGAATCGGGGATAGTACCATCGAATTAGTTAAACAATACGCGACAGGCGGTAGTTTGCTCAGTGTAATTTTGCATTTGGAAAAATACCCGTTTACTAGCGCTGTTATTAAAAAACTTAGCGTGTTTAGGGACCTATATCTCGATTTGAAATCTAAGTCTGAAAAAATGAGTATTAGCGAGTTCGCTGACTATTTAGTGGATGCTGTGGGCTTTAAAAATGCCTTTAATACAGGCAATGATGAGGATATCAACAAACTTCAAAACATCGCTGAATTTGTTTCCTCTGTGAAAGATTTTGAGGAAAACAACGAAAACTGCACGCTAAAAGATTACTTAGAGTCGATAACCTTGGTTAGCGACATCGACTCAGTAGGCGAGGAGGATGACTACATATTAATCTCGACTGTCCATGCAGTGAAAGGACTTGAATTCCGTGTAGTGTTTGTCACCGCTATGGAGGAGGGCTTGTTCCCAATCAATCGCGGGGGTGAGAGACCTAGCGATATCGAGGAGGAGCGGCGACTTGCTTATGTTGCGGTCACTCGTGCAAAGGAGGCTTTGTATCTATCGTATAGTCGTAGTCGCTTTATGTACAACGAGGTGAAATACCAGGAGCCTAGCCGCTTTTTACGCGAAATGGGTTTTGTTGAAAAACTCGAGACACCGCGACAGAATTCCGCATTTTATCAAAAACCTAAACAGAATACTACTAGCAGTATACAAAATTTACTTAGTCGCAAGATTGATGCGCAGAAAAAAGATATTTCAGCCTTTACAAAAGGGACTCAGGTGCTGCATCCAAAGTTTGGTGCTGGTATAATTACCGATGATAGTAGTCTAAACAAAAACCGAATGGTTACAATTGATTTTGGGAATATGGGGTCGAAGACTTTGAGTCTAGACTACGCCCCTCTGCAAATTTTGAAAAGGAAGTAAAAGATGGAGCCAGAAGTAAAAGAAAAAATAGAAAAATTAGTAGCAGATTTGAATAAATATAACTATTACTACCATGTGCTAGACTCGCCAATTATAGCCGACAAAGAGTACGATAAATTATATTATGAGTTAGTAGCTCTCGAAAAGGAAACAGGCTACATTTTGCCCGATAGTCCTACCCAAAGGGTCGGTGATGCCACACGCGAGGGGTTTAGTAAAGTCCACCACGAGGCGCAGCTCTTTAGCCTCGATAAGGCACAGACTACTACCGAACTTGCCGACTGGGTAAACAAAGTTAAAGAAAAGTACCCCAAAACTTGCTTTACACTCGAATACAAATTCGATGGGCTGCGGTTAGCACTCACTTATGAGAATGGATTGTTAATAAGAGGAGCGACTCGCGGAAATGGACTAATTGGCGAGGATGTCACTGCGCAAGTAAAGACCATTCGCTCAGTACCCTTGTCAATTCCCTTTAAGGGACATATCGTGGTCGAGGGCGAGGGTATAATGCTACTTAGCGAACTCGAGGCGTATAACAAGTCGACTAATGGTCCATTAAAGAATGCTCGCAATGCAGTCGCTGGCGCGATTAGAAATTTGGACCCAAAAGTGACTGCCAGTAGAAAACTCGACTTTTTTGCCTATGGAATACCGGTAATCGAGGGCAAGACCTTTAAGACTCAAGAGGAATTACGCCTCTTTTTGCAGGAAAATCACTTCCAAACGGGCGATTTTTTTGAGATTCGCGACACTGTGGAGGGGATTGAGGAAGTAATTAACGAAATTGACCGCCAGCGTGATGTTATCGATATTTTAATCGATGGTGTGGTAATCAAAGTAAACGAAATTGCGACCCGTGAAAAACTCGGCTTTACTATTCGCTTTCCTAAATGGGCGCTAGCGTACAAGTTCGAGGCGCTTGAGGTCACGACCTATATTCGAGATGTAATTTGGCAGGTGGGCAGGACTGGGAAGTTGACCCCATTAGCGCTCCTAGACCCCGTAGATATAGCAGGCGCTACTATTTCTCGCGCGACTTTGAATAACTGGGATGATATTTTGCGTAAGAAAGTCAAAATAAACAGCCTAGTATTTATTCGCCGTAGTAACGAGGTTATTCCCGAAATTTTAGGGCTCGCTCAGGACTTTCCTGACTCAATTGAGATAAAAAAAATCGAGTACTGCCCGAGTTGCAATACGCGACTTGTTAATAATGGCGTAAACATATTTTGCCCAAATCACGATGAGTGTCCTGCGCAATTAAAGGAGCGCATTATTCACTTCTGTTCGCGTGATGCTATGAATATCGAGGGTGTGCGCGACAAGACCATAGACTTATTTTATAACAAATTGAATATTCGTACCGTTGATATGCTATACACTCTCACCGCAAAAGACCTCGAGGTGCTAGATAACTACAAGGACAAAAAGATAAACAATCTGTTAACCAGTCTCGAAAAGAGTAAAAATATAGATTTTGCTAACTTTATATATGCGCTAGGTATCGGGAATGTGGGTATAAAAACCGCTAAAGATTTAGCCCGCAGATTTGATACATTTGAGGATTTGAGAAACGCAAGTTTAGAGGAGTTAAATGCGATTCGTGATATCGGCGACATTGTTGCAAACTCTATTATTGATTATTTTAAGTACCCCAAAAATATCGAGATTATCAACAATTTGTTTAAGTATGGCGTAACTATTCGTTATCCAAACAAATCAATTCAGGGAGCCTTAAAGGATAAAACCTTTGTATTAACTGGGACTTTACCAAATCTTACCCGCGCCGAGGCCACAAAGTTAATCGAAAGTAACGGCGGTACAGTTTCCTCAAGCGTTAGTAAACTGACTTCATTTGTGCTAGCGGGAGAGAGTACGGGCAGTAAATATGAAAAGGCAAAACTGTTAGGTATACCAATTATTACAGAAGATGAATTTTTGTCTATGATAAACAATTGACAGATTTTCGTATTAGTGGTATCATTTTTCTATTAAATATAAGGAAGTAACTATGAGTATAACAATTGATGAAGTAAAAAAATTGGCCAAACTCTCTAGATTAGAGTTTACCGAGGAGGAAACCCAGGAATTTTTAAAAGAATTCGAGGCTACTCTAAAACAAGTTGATGCTATAAATCGTGTCGATGTCAGCAATGTCGATTTGCTAGAAAAAACTATTGATGCGGACACTGAATTGCGCAGGGATGAGATTACCTCGAGCCTTAGCGCTAGCGAAATTGTGGCTAATGCTCCAGCGAGTCAAGATGGTGCATTTTTGGTGCCTGTTACTGTAGCGGAGGATTAGTATGAAGTATTTAGATTATAGTTTAACAGAGATTATAGAAAAATTAAACCGCGGCGAGGTCACTTCGGTAGAGTTGGTTAGGGAATGTTTCGATAAAATTAAAGAGACCGCCGACTTAAACGCGCTTAACTCAACTTATGAGGATAAGGCTTTGGCTCGCGCAAAGGAAATTGATGAGGCTAGGGCACGGGGCGAGAATGTTGGGGTATTAGGCGGCGTGCCAGTGGTACTGAAAGATAATATAAACTATCTCGGTACTTATACAACTTGCGCAAGTAAATTTTTAGAAAACTTTGTGTCACCATATACTGCGACTTGCGCTCAAAAACTTCATGATGCGGGTGCTGTTGTTATTGCAAAGGCGAATATGGATGAGTTCGCTATGGGTAGTAGTAACGAAAATTCAGCCTTCGGTCCTGTTAAGAATCCCGTTGACAATACCCGAGTGCCAGGGGGAAGTAGTGGCGGCAGTGCGTGTACAGTAAAGGCAAAACAATGCTTTATGAGTCTAGGGACTGATACGGGTGGCTCTATTCGTGAGCCTAGTAGTTTTTGCGGAGTTGTCGGTATCAAACCCACCTATGGGAGAGTTTCGAGGTATGGGGTGGTCGCTTTCGCAAGTTCTTTAGATCAGGTAGGTCCGCTTACTCGCACGGTTAGAGATAATGCACTTGCTCTAGGTGTTATCGCTGGCGCCGACTCAATGGATATGACCGCGAGTAAAATGCCAGTGCCGAACTATTTAGCGGATATCGATAAAGGCGTAAAAGGGCTAAAAATCGGTATGCCAACTCAATTCTTTACGGACAAACTCAACCCGAGCGTTCGTGCAGCACTAGATAGTGCTATTGAGTGTTATCGTGAGAACGGCGCCGAAATTGTGCCTGTGGAACTACCTAGCGTGGATACAGCGCTAGCGGTATACTATGTCATTTCATCTGCCGAGGCCGCTAGTAATCTAGCGCGCTTTGATGGTGTAAAGTATGGCGTGCGTGCTGAAAATTATGATGATGTAGTCGACCTTTATTTCAAATCACGCACTCAAGGTTTCGGTAAAGAGGTAAAGCGCCGTATTATGCTCGGTAACTATGTGTTAAGTAGTGGTTATTACGATGCTTTTTACCGCAAGGCAAAGCGCGTGCAAAAGGTGATTAGACAGGAGTTTTTATCCGCATTAGAGAAGTGTGACTGTTTAATCAGCCCGACTACTGCGACTACTGCATTTAGACTAGGGGAAAAGGCAAATGACCATGTCGCAATGTACCTAACTGACATTTTCACCGTACCTGTAAATATTGCGGGCGTGCCTGCTATTAGTTTGCCTTGCGGGGTGGATGAAGCAGGGCTACCCGTAGGTATGCAATTAATTGGAAAACATTTTGATGAGGCAATGCTATATAGAGTGGCAAACGCCTTTGAATTAGCACACAAGGAGGGCAAATAGTATGAGTTGGAACACAGTAATTGGGCTTGAAGTCCACAGTGAATTGAACACGCATACAAAGTGTTTCTGCGGTTGCAAAAATGAGTTTGGTGACCAGCCTAACACAAATTGCTGTCCGGTGTGTACCGCTATGCCAGGTGCGCTCCCTGTATTAAACCGTGATGTTGTAGAGCGTGCGATACTAATGGGGCTTGCTGTTGGTTGTAGAATTAATAACTATTCCGTTTTTGAGCGTAAGAACTACTTTTATCCAGATTTATGTAAGGCATATCAAATTTCCCAACTTGAGTATCCGCTTTGTGTCGGTGGCGGGCTAGAAATTGAACTCGAGGATGGTACAAAGAAATTTATTCACCTAGACCGTATTCACCTTGAGGAGGATGCAGGTAAACTTATTCACTCGCGTAACGGTACTATGATTGACTATAACCGCGGCGGAGTGCCTTTGATTGAAATCGTGTCGAAGCCCGATATGAATAGTGCTGAGGAGGCTGTAGCATACCTTCAAAAACTTCGTAGTACTTTGCTGTATGTAGGTGTTAGTGACTGCAAAATGCAGGAGGGCAGCATCCGTTTTGATGTAAATATTTCGGTGAATCGCGATGGCGAGCCTTTGGGGACTAGGACAGAGCTTAAGAATCTTAATTCCTTTAGAGCGGTGCTGCGCGCGATCAAATACGAGTCCGCTAGGCAAATTGAGGAGTTGGAGGCGGGTAGGAAAATAGTGCAAGAGACCCGCCGCTGGGATGATGCAAAGGGTAAGACCTACTCAATGCGTACAAAAGAGGATAGTCAGGACTACCGTTATTTCCCAGACCCTGACTTGATTCCGCTCAATGTTACCGAGGAGTATATTGAGTCGATTCGCCGTAAACTTCCCAAACTCGCGCCCGAGCGTATGGCGGAGTATCAAAAAATGGGGCTGAGTGAACAGGATGCTACGCTAATTACTAGCGAGCGCGCTTATGCCGACTTTTTCGAAGCGGTACTCGAGTATTTTAACGAGCCAAAGTTTGTGTGCAACTGGATAACTGCTGAAGTGTTCAAAAAGTTAAACGCGTTGGAGGAGGATGATAGAAAAATCACAGTCTCCCCGCAGGACCTCGCTAAAATGCTGGAATTATACAAAAATGGCGAGATTAATCAGGCAGGCGCTCGCAAGATTTTTGATGCACTTTGGGAGGGTGAAACTGACCCTGAGCGCTTGGTAGAAACTCTAGGGCTTAAACAATTAAATGATACCGATGCTCTAAAAGAGGTGCTCGAAAAGATTATTAGTGCCAACCCGAAAGCCGTAGAGGAATTAAAGGCTGGAAATGAAAAGACTATGGCATTCTTTGTAGGTCAAGCAATGCGCGCGACACAAGGAAAGGCTAATCCAAAACTTGTAAATGATATTGTTAGGGAACTTATTAAATAGGAGGTAATTATGAGAGAAGAAAAAGAATTAAAAATGGCAAATCCGCCAATTGATGAATTGACTAAAAAGGTAGGCAACAAGTTTTTGCTAACTTGCCTAGTCGCAAAGAGAGCAAAGCAGTTAAATAATGATTACTTGTTGGGCGAACCTATGGACAAGGACCCTAAAGTCATTGCTATGGCAGCCGAAGAGATTTACGAGGGGAAAGTAGGAGTATCCAAGCCTCAATAATAAGGAGTAGTAATGATTGCCGAAGTCATAGTTGATATAACAAATGAGCAGGTTGATAAGGTGTTTGACTATATAGCAGCGCCCGATACCGTTGTTGGCGAACGCGTGACTGTGCCTTTTGGTAAACGCTATATTACTGGTTATGTGCTGCGCCTAAAGGAAAATAGCGACTTGCCTAGCAGTAAATTAAAGCCACTCGGGCAGCCAAAGGATGATTATCCCGTGCTGTTGCCCGAGTTTTTGGCTTTAAATGATGAGATGCGTGCGGCTTTTCATTTGCGGAATGTCGACTGTATGCGTTTGTTTATTCCTACACAATTGCGAAATGATAAGGCAAAACCTCTGTACATTCGTTTTATTGAAATGACCGAAAGTTTTAACGATGTCGAATTTCTACAGTCTGTACGAAAAAATGCGACAAAGCAAATCGAACTTATTAAGTACTTGCGCCCCGATATATCTTATCCGCAAACGGAATTAAACAAAAAATTCGGGGCGAACAATGTGGCAAAACTTTTAGATTTGGGCGTTGTTCGCCAAATCACCTCACAAAAGATGCGCGCACCTAAGTTTACATCGCGTGAGGATAAACAAGTCACTCTAACCCCTGCGCAACAGCAGGTCGTGGATTCTATTTTAAACAATCGCGAGCACGAACACTTGATTTTTGGGGTCACTGGCAGCGGAAAAACTGAAGTTTATATGCGAATAATCTCTCAAATACTAAATGAGGGGAAAAATGCAATTCTATTAGTCCCAGAAATTTCGCTAACTCCGCAAGTGCTGTCGACCTTTACCGCGCGATTTAAAGACAGTGTGGCAATTTTACATAGCGGGCTTAGCGATGGCGAGCGCTTTGATGAATGGCGCAGAATTAGACTTGGGGAGGCTCGTATCGTAATAGGGGCGCGCAGTGCAATCTTTGCTCCGTTAGAAAATATTGGTGTCATAATTCTTGATGAGGAGCACGACACCAGTTACAAGGCGGAGTCAAACCCCCGTTATATCACGCACACCGTTGCAAAATTTCGTGGCGAATATAATCATTGCCCAGTGATTTATGGCAGCGCTACCCCGAGCCTTGACACTTTCTATCGAGCGAAAAAGGGTGAGGTGCTACTTCACACACTCCCGAATCGCGCTAATAGCAAGCCTATGCCCGCTATTGAAATTGTCAATATGTGTGATGAAATGCGTATGGGGAATACGGGCATTTTTAGCGGTAAACTACTAGAGGAACTTGATAAAGTCGTGAGCGAAAATAATCAAGCAATGCTATTTTTAAATCGCCGCGGCTTTAGCAGTAGTATGGTGTGTCGCGAATGCGGTTATGTCGCGAAATGTGAGGATTGTGATGTGGCGCTAGTGTATCACAAGGCAGACAATTTATTAAAATGCCACTATTGTAATCGCAGGTACAAGGCACTCACAAACTGCCCAAAATGCGGTAGCAGCTACATTCGAATGGGGGTAGTGGGTACCGAACAGGTGGCTGAGGAAATTTCAAAGCACTTTCCCAAAGTCACAGTGCTTCGTATGGACTACGATACTACAAAAAACAAAAATGAACTCAATGATTTACTTGAAAAATTTGGGAAAACGCGCCCGTGTATACTTGTAGGTACTCAAATGATAGCAAAGGGACACGACTTTCCAAATGTCACACTTGTTGGTATAATTAATGCTGATATGAGCCTGCATTTTAGCGACTTTCGGGCTACCGAACGCACTTATCAGTTGATTACGCAAGTTGCGGGGCGCGCAGGTCGTGCGGACAAGGAGGGCAAGGTTGTTTTACAGACCTATACACCCAAGCATTATGTATATAGATTTGCATCAAATTATGACTATTTAGGCTTTTATAATAAAGAAATAAACCTCCGCGAGGTTGCTAAATTCCCGCCATTTTCTAAAATAATTCGGGTGCTAGTTACTGCCGAGGATAAAGATGAGGCACGCACCACTACAGCGAGACTTTATTCATCTATTCAAGATTATTACTTAAATAACCGTGAGCAATTTTTGTATTGTGAGGCTATGGCATCTCCAGTTTCACGCATCGAAAAAAAGTATAGGTATCAAATTCTATGCCGCTTTTTATTGAATACCGAACCTAAAATTACCGACTTT
This sequence comes from uncultured Christensenella sp., assembly GCA_949287685.1. GTDB lineage: Bacteria > Bacillota > Clostridia > Christensenellales > UBA1242 > UBA7867. The sequence goes on from CASEHF010000005.1 coordinate 26,219, forward strand.
ATTTACGAAACTGTGAGCCAAGACAAGCATCCAAATTCGCTAGTTTTTGTGGAAATTAACCCGAGCAATATGTCGTAAATAGTGTATAATTATGCATAATATTAATAAAAATACGAGGTAAAAATTGATTAAAGCGCAAATTATTAAAGGTGTCGGTGGCGACTTTTGGGTACGAAACGATACCGAGGTTTTAGTAGTAAAAGGGCGAAAAAAGTTGAAGGAAGATAGGCTCTATATAGGCGATTATGTCGAGGTGGATGAGGGGGCAAAAGTGATTGAAAAACTGCTCCCTAGGAGGAATTTTTTGGTGCGCCCACCACTTGCCAATGTGGAGCAAGCATTGATTGTGATAGCGCCTATTCCAAAGCCTGATTTGCTGTTAGTAGACAAACTTTTAGTTAAGTTTTTTTCACTAGGAATTAAACCTATTATAGTAATAAACAAGATAGATTTGTGCGCCACTGCCATAATACAGGAGGTTACCGCGCAGTATCACGATGTTTGCGATATAGTGCTAATTTCTGCTCTCGACTATAACACGACATCGGTGATACTTAACCCAATACTTGAGGGGAAATTCAGCATTCTCACAGGTCAGTCAGCAGTGGGGAAAACGAGTATATTAAATTGCCTAAAGCCCGATATTACTAGCGAAACTGGAGAGCTTAGCCGAATTGGTCGCGGGCGGAATACGACTAGACACAGTGAAATTTTTGTTTTAGACACAGGTGCTATGATAGCCGACACTCCAGGGTTTAATGCCTTTCAGTTAGATGAATTTACTCCCGAGGATATTGTCGATAATTATATCGATTTTCATAAATTTAGCAGTAGATGCAAATACAATAATTGTAACCATATAAATGAGGATGCGGGCGATTGTGCCATAAAAAAAGCGGTAAATAGTGGGGAAATTTCAAGGGCAAGATACGAAAGATACAGGACACTTTTTACCACCGCATTAGAAAAGGAGAAAAAGCAATATGGATAAAAAAATACTAATAGCCCCTAGCACTGACCCTTGTCCAGTGGGGGACTTGATTGAATATGGTCGCGAACTATTGCGCGAGGGGGCAGACTGGATACATTGCGACATTATGGATGGGCGCTTTGTCGAGAGAAAAACCTTTGATGAGATTGTGTTGAGTTTGCTCAGTAAGCGCGTGAATGGTATAATGGATGTGCATCTAATGGTGGAGGAGCCGATTGAGAAATTGCATCTTTATGCAAAAGCAGGCGCTAACAATATTACTGTCCATATTGAGGCATTAAATGGGACAATAGAGACTATTAATGTAATTAATCAAATCCATGCGCTAGGGTGCAAGGCAGGGCTCTCGATAAAACCCGAGACTCCAGTTTCAGTAATCGAAAATTTTCTACCGTTTGTGGATATCGTGTTGGTTATGAGTGTCGAGCCAGGTAAGAGCGGACAGAAGTTTATTAATGAGAGCCTTACTAAAATTGCTGCACTCAATACTTTGCGCACGCAAAAGGGTTACGACTTCTTAATTGAGGTCGATGGCGGTATCAATGACCAAACGGCTGGTGCGGTCGTGTCGCTTGGGGCGGATATTTTGGTCGTAGGTAGCGCTTTGTATACCTCTCATAATCGTGCCCAGCTCATTCGTACGCTCAAGTCTATAAATGATTAATTTGCGCACAATTTCCTATGTATTGTCATATAAGACTTATATACATAAGGGGGAGAGACCGTGCGTATAATTGTAATAAAGGCGCCTAAAATACTAAGAGGATTATTTAAATTACTCTTTCGCAAACAATTAGCAAATTAAAAATATACCCTAGTTATTTAGGGTATATTTTTAATAAAACACAAAAAACTGTTCGCGAGCGGGAAGGCATCCTGAGTCTTGACCCGATAAGAGTAGCCAGTTGTATATTCTGCTACTATTAAAGAACTGTCATCCTGAGCGCTCCCCGCGTTAGCCTTCAGACGAAGGATCTATTCCTTTTAAAAATCCTTGGGTTAGTACGAGAGCAATGTATCAAAAGTGTACCTTGTACATTTATATCTATTCCTCTTTAAGTGGCAGAGAGTACTGGGCTGGCGCGAGAGTATACATTTCTCATTGTAGTGGTCATTCACGCGCCAGACTTCCCGTAAACGGGAAGGCATCCTGAGTGTCGACCAAATAAGAGTGGTTAGTTGTATACTCCGTTACTATTAAAGAACTGTCATCCTGAGCGCTCCCCGCGTTAGCCTTTAGACGAAGGATCTATTCCGCTTTAAAGCACCCCAAACAAACCGCAAACAAACATTAAAGTGAGTAGCCTTAATTATACCTATAGGGAGTGCGCCTTCGCACCTCATAAAAGGGTCATCCTGAGTGCCGACCCGCAGCGCTTTCCGACGAAGGATCTATTCCTCTTAAAAAATCCTAAGTAAACCGCAAACAATCACTAAAAGTGCATAGTTTAACTTGCATATACTGGGGTGTGCGCCTTCGCACTGCGCCCACGCACTTTATTTATCTATAATTTTCGATATCGTGCTCTTTTCCGATTAATACAGGTAAATAAAAATAGCTTTTTCCATTTAGATTTTCAGCAGGTTGTAGTTTGGGTAATTGTTTATCAATTCGCCTGTTAAACTCTTTTTTCTTTACAACTGAATATACAACTTCACGCATAGTTTGCGTATTTTGTTTTACTAATTGCTCCCGCATTTTATCAGCTTGCCAATAGGGCTTTGCTTCGCCATTTTTGCAGTAACTGAGCGATATGTGCTTATCCAGAGTTTGAATTACTTTAGGGAAGTCATAGTTAAAAATGCTCTTAAAACAGCCACTTTGTCGTAATGTCTCCAGTAATTCATACCCTTGTTTATCATTATCTCGGAGTATTATGTAGAAGTTTAACTTGTCTTTTTCAATGTCCCAAACAATATCTAAACCAAATAGATTTCGGCGCCCCTTTAAATTGTATTTGGGGAACAGGGTACTATTATACTTACCTTTGATTAGATTATTGTATGTTGTGAAGTTTTGATTTAGTTCTGTTAAATATTGCTTTATGCACTCGAGCATATTCTCTTTACTAATAGTTTGCTTTTGTTTGGGTGAGTAACTAACACCACTCATCATTGCCATTATAATTTCATCTCCTAAAAACATAATAAATATACCACAATATAGCGTATTTGTCTATATCAAATATAAAAAACTTTGCCTTTTTTTAAAAACATCGTGTTTAATATATAAAATGGTATTTAGATAGTTGTTTTATAAAAATACTTAGTTGGCATTAAAAAAGTCTTGGAGAATGTTTATAAACAGTTTTTATAATCCTCTATAGTGCTAATTGATACTAAAGTGCATTTTTTTACCGCCAGTTTGCAAATAAAAAAGGCCGCTAATATTAGCAGTTCTAAAAATTATTCAGCCTTCATTTTCTTGATGCAACGGGTGCAAAGCTTCATTTTGCATTTGTTGCCGTTTTCGGTAGTTACAGTCACTGTTTGCAAGTTTACTTGCTTCGGTGAAGAAGTACGGCGCTGTACCCATTGACTTTGACGGTGTACCTGATTTGCTGCCATTTGTGACTTACCGCAGTTTTCACATACTTTACTCATTAAATCCACCCCCTGTAGGAATCTATATTTCGCTCGATAGCAATACACATAGGACACTATCGAAAAAATGGTATAATGATTGTATCATTTTTTTATAATTTTTGCAAGCCTATTTGCATATATTTTTTAAAGAATATCAAATTTGTAAAAAAAATCGGCCAAAACACTTGATAAATTCGGCATTTCGTAGTACAATATCTTTTGTACCATGTACACAATACAGTGAGGTTTTATGTCAGTTACCACGACTAACTATTATGGTAAAATTTATATAGCAGATGATGCAATTGCCGCGATTGCTGCGGCGGCTGCATTAGATTGCTATGGTGTAGTTGACCTTGTATCGAAAAAACTTAGCGATAATTTTTCAGACCTATTTAAGAAGCAGCAGCTAGGCAAAGGTGTCAAGGTCATTACCGATGAAAATAGAATTTTCATAGACTTATTTGTAGTCTTAAAATATGGAGTGTCGATTAGTGCGGTCGCCGAATCTCTAAAGAAAGCAGTCAAGTATCGCGTAGAGGAGTTTTCGGGGATGATAGTTGACACTGTAAATATTAATGTAATAGGTGTAAGAGTTTAGCCTTACATCATTTTCCTATTTCATTTCATTGTTTTAAGTAAGAGGTTTTAGTAAAATGGAAAAGAGTATAAACGGTGCTACATTGCGTAGAATGATTAACGCCGCAAATGTATATTTGGAAAACAATAAAAAGTATATTGATAGTTTAAATGTGTATCCAGTGCCCGATGGAGACACGGGAAATAACACTTCGATGACTTTTAAGTCAGCGACTAAAGAAGTAAACGATTGCCCAACCAATAATCTAGATAGCCTTGGCGAAGCACTAGGCAAGGGTGCTTTGCGTGGCGCTAGGGGGAACTCTGGTGTAATTTTATCTCAAATTTTACGCGGAATGGCAAACGAGATTATTAAACATACCGAAATCACGACCAAAATTTTTGCAAAGGCTATGCGCGGGGGCGCTGAGTACGCATATAAGGCGGTTTCGATTCCAAAAGAGGGTACAATTTTAACTGTTATTCGCGTAATGGCAGATAGTGCAGAGGCTGCCGCAAAGAAGCACGCAGACTTTGAGGGCTTTTTTGACCAAGTATTAAAGACTGGTGAGGAAATTTTGGAGCAGACCCCAGAGTTATTGCCGGTTCTAAAACAGGCGGGCGTAGTCGATGCGGGTGGCAAGGCGTTGCTAGTTATCTTTACAGGTTTTTATAAAGGACTAATTACCGAGGATGAGGAGTTTATTCTCAAAGAGGCTGAGGAGGCAAAGCCTATTGAGGATAATAGTGCAATTATTAACTATGAGAATCTTGCCGACATCGAATTTGCATATTGTACGGAATTTATGGTCATCGAAATGAATAAAAAGACCACTGAATCCGATATTGACAAACTTCGTGAAAAATTAATGGCAATCGGTGACTCGGTTATCTGTATAGGTGATTTGAGTTTGGTAAAAGTCCATGTTCACACAAATGAGCCGAATCGCGCGCTCGGGTATGCGTTAGAATTAGGCGAGATTCACAATATAAAGATTGAAAATATGGTGCAACAAAATCGTGAGTTAAAGGCAGCGAGAGCCAAGGCTAACCAGTTTACAAAGCCATTTGGTATGGTGGCTATTGCTACTGGTGAGGGAATTAGCGCCGTGTTTAAAGATTTAGGAGTCGACCAAATCGTAGAGGGTGGGCAAACGATGAACCCTAGCGCCGATGATATCGCAAAGGCTGTTGAAAAAGTGCCTAGCGACCATGTATTCGTATTCCCGAATAACAAAAATATTATTTTAGCCGCGGAGCAGGCGCAGAACTTAACAAAGCGCTTTATCCATGTCATTCCTACGGTTTCTATACCTGAGGGTGTTTCTGCGTGTCTTGCATTTAATATGGATGGTACGGTGGATGAAAACATCGAGGCTATGAACACTGCGCGTAGCAGTGTGTCTAGTGGTGCAGTGACTTATGCAGTGAGGAAAACTCATATCGATGGTTTTGATTTGAGCGAAGGCGATATTATAGGTATGTCTGCTGGCAAGATTGAGGCAAAGGACAAACTTGTAGGTGAGGCAACTATTAAACTTGTCGAAAAGATGATGAACGAGGACAAGGTAAATATTACGCTTTTCTATGGCGAGGGCGTAAACGAAGAGGATGCTAACGCACTTTGTGAAAAGCTGCAGGAGAAGTATCCAGATTGCGAAGTTTCAGCAATCCCGGGTAATCAACCTGTATACTACTATTTGATTAGTGTTGAATAGATTAAAAGCGGCAATTACTAGAAACTTTAGCAATTAGACTTCCAGTAAACGGGAAGGCATCCTGAGCCTCGCCCCGCGGTGCGTAGGCGCACACCCGATATAAAGGTACTAGGTTGTAAACATATACACTTAACATACTGCAGAGGTGGGAAAAGCGAGGTGCCTAGGCGAGCCCTATAATTGGGGGTCATCCTGAGCGCTCCCCGCGAAGCCTTCGACGAAGGATCTATTCCTCTTAAAATTTTGGGGCTACAACTAAAAAAATAAGAGGCAGAGGGGCTGGCGCGAGAGTATGCTTTTCTAATTGTAGTAAACACTTGCGCGCCAGACTTCCCGCAAGCGGGAAGGCATCCTGAGCGCTCCCCGCGAAGCCTTCAGACGAAGGATCTATTCCTCTTTAAAGCACCACAAACAAACCGCAAACAATCACCAAAAGTGCGTAGCCTTATTTACATTATACAGGGAGTGCGCCCACGCACTGCGGCTACGCACCGCCCACGCACCGAAGGATCTATTCCGCTATGCCAAAAAGCCTCGGTAAAAGACCTTATATTTTAGTAAGTGTACGAACTGAGCGTGGTGATATTGATTTGTTAAAAAACATTAAACACACTCTAGAGTAATTTGGAGTGTGTTTTTGTGCTTGGTAAAGGATGAAGTTAAATTTGGAGTCGTTTTCAAATTACAAACTTTTACATAGTATACAATGTATTAAAAATAACATTCCACATACAATAACACTGCAAACCGGCTTGCAAAAAATGGAGGTGGAACAATGGCTACCAAGTCATCTACGAATTCCAATACCCGTACTCGTGCTGCCGTTTCGAAAAGTTGCGGTGGTAAGTGCGATAGAAATCGTGCAAACAAGTCTATCGAAAGTGGTACGGAAATGTGCTCTAGCACCCGTGCTAATAGTTCTAGCACTCGAGCAAAGAGTAGCACAAAGTCATGTGGAACTCGTAACACTCGTAATTCTCGTACAAAATAGTAGGGAATTAATAAAAAAGGCAAAGTTATTAGACTTTGTCTTTTTTGATTATAATTTAAAAAGCAATTGATAATATTGAGAAAATTACACAAAAATGATAAAATTAATGCATTTAAAATGCGCTGAGAGCCACGATTTTCATTTTAAATGACAAGTTGGTTGTCTAAAAAACGCGATTTTTTGTGATTTTGCGCATAGTTTTAGGCTATTTATCCTCTTTTGGGTGCTTATAACCTAGATAAAAGTAGGCAAATTGCGATTTTTTATCTGTGTATGGAGGATATTTAATCATTAACTCGACATTTGGGTTCTTTTTTAATATGCATTTTGCGTGCGAAAAGGAAACAAAAGAGAACTTCCCGTGATAATTCCCCATACCGCTAGCACCTACACCGCCGAAAGGCAGGTGATGCTCGGTAAAGTGCATAATCACTTCGTTTATGCATACGCCACCAGAACTGGTAAGGTTGACTACTTTGTCTATATTTTGTCTATTGCGCGAGAAGTAATAGAGTGCCAACGGCTTGTCATTAGAGTTAATGTACTTGATTACCTCATCTAGATTGTCGTACTTTATGACTGGCATAATAGGTCCGAAAATTTCCTCTTGCATCACAGGGTCGGTGTACTCGACATCGCGTAAAATAGTAGGCTCAATTTGGCGCCCTGTTGATTTTCCGCCGAATACTACCTTTTCTGGCGTGATTAATCCTTTTAGTCGAGCGGTGTGCTTGTCGTTTACGATGTACATAAATGTATCTACTAATTTATCATTTTCATAAAAGAATTTTTTAACCTGCTCAGTAGCCATTTCGAGGAATTTTTCATAAATTGAGGAGTGTACCAAGATGTAATCAGGCGCAATGCAGGTTTGCCCAGCATTTAGGAATTTGCCCCATACAATGCGGCGAGCGGCGGTTTTTAGGTTCGCGGTCTCATCTACAATACAGGGTGATTTGCCGCCTAACTCCAAAATTACGGGACAAAGATGTTTTGATGCTTTTTCTTCGACAACTTTTCCGACCTCTTTGCTGCCCGTGAAAAATACAAGGTCAAATTTCTGGTCGAGCAACTCTTGATTTTGCTCACGCCCACCCATAACAGTCGTAATGTATGCAGGGTCGAATTCATCTAAAATGTCTTTTATAACTTGTGCTACATTTGGAGTGTACGCGCTCGGCTTTACTACCGCAGTATTTCCTGTAGCGATTGCCGCTATTAATGGGTTAATCGTTAGTTGAAAGGGGTAATTCCATGGCGACATAATTAGCACAGTGCCGTAGGGTTCGTATATAATTTTGCCACTTGCAGGGAAATTTAGTAGAGTAGTGCGAACTCTTTGCGGGCGCATAAAGCGGCGTAAGTGCTTGCGTTGATAGCGCAATTCTTGCATTGCTAGACTTATTTCAGTAGTCACCGCATCAAATTCGCATTTATTAAGGTCTGACTTAAATGCATCTAGGAGGGCTGCGGTGTGCTTTAATATCGATTGCTCTAGGATAAATAATTGTTGTTTACGAAATTCATAAGAAAGGGTCTTGCCGGTTAAAAACAATTCGTGTTGCCTTTCCACTATTTCACTAATATTCATAGTTCACCTCGCAGTAAGAATTGAGAAAACGCTTCTCTAAAGTTAGATTGTAACACAATCTAACATATTTTGCAATAAAAATAGAGTTTAGTACTTGAATAATATTCCTTTTTGTGGTATATATATTAATATAATAATATATAGGAAGTGAGTTTATGAGTATTCATGGTTACAAAAATTATATAGAGACTAACGGTATTAAACAACCAAAAGAAGAAAGTTTAGAGAGTGAAAAGACAAGTGCTGAGTTAATGGAGGAGATTAAGGCTCACATAAAGACCAGGGAGGAGGTTTTGGCGGAGGCTAGAGAAGAGACAGAGGCTAGAAGGCCCAAATATAAAATCGTTGATGGTAAGAGATATCCTATCCCAGGGCACGAGTTTAGTAAGAATATTCCCGTTCAGCCATACAATGGAGAGGATATGCAGAAAGTCGCTCCAAAGGAAAAGTCGAGGGCTTATTTCGAGGCAGTGGAGCAGCAGCAAAGGGCAGAGGAGAGCGGCACTCATGTAACATACTTAAAAGATGGTGTTGTATACGAAAATTCTCTGCAGTTTATGAATAGGTCCGTGCCAAAAGCGGTAAAGGATAGATATGTAATACAAGAAAATGAGCCAGAGCAAGAGCGCAATATGTAATGTGATTAGATGTAGGGAAACTACATCTTTTCTTTTTTCGTGTGTTTTTTATGTTTTTATTTGACATAATTTAGCGTATTTAATAAAATAGATTTATATCAAAAGAGGTTTTAGTATGATAGCAGAAAATAAAGAAAAATTTTTAACACTTTTTAAAAACAATGTTAGCCGCGATGGTGCCGATAAACTCTTAGAGTGGCTCGAGACCACAGATTTCTTTACAGCGCCCGCCAGCACAAAATTTCATTCTGCAGTCGAGGGAGGCTTGTGTGCGCATAGCCTAAATGTCTACAATCGGTTTTTGACACTCGTAAAGTGTGAGTTTGGAGAGGATTGGCAGAAGCATATTTCCCAAGAAAGCGTTACAATTATCGCTTTGCTCCACGATATTTGCAAGGTAAACACCTATAAGGTAGATTATAAAAATGTGAAAGTGGATGGTGTGTGGACACAACAACCGTATTATATGGTGGATGACCAATTGCCATATGGTCATGGAGAAAAGTCAGTTTACATAATAAATGGTTTTTTGAGGCTAACTCGTGAGGAGGCAATGGCAATTAACTGGCATATGGGTGGCTTTGATATGCGTGTGCGCGGTGGTTCGTATTCTATTTCTGATGCGTATTATAAGTATCCAATTAGCGTACTTTTTCATATCGCCGACCTTATGGCGACCTACTTAGATGAGCAAAAATAATAATATTTTACATTTAATGTATTTTATAGAAAACTTTAGGAAAAATAGAAATAAAAAGTGAAATATTTTCAAAATATGTCGTTTTTTGTTTGTAAGTTTTTTGCCTTATGTGGTAAAATTAAATTAAAGTATTTGCGGGATTTTATTGCTATTAAATAATATTTTTTAGACAAAAACAAAATCGGAGGACATTTTATGAGTACATATATCAGGGGTGTAAGCTTATCTAAAAAGTGGCTGAGAGTTATCTTTTTTGCCCTTTTAGCGGTCGTTTGCGCCACTGCGATTACTCTCGCGGTAGTTTTGTCTGGTCGTGATAACTATGTTGTCACCCCAGAGACTGAGTCAAAGGTCGAGGTGCTGGATTCTAGTGCTATTATATCGCAAACTGGGTGGAACGACACTTTGCTTTCTCAACTTACGAAAAATGTGACTTCGTATGGCGATAATGTCGCTCTCGGTAATGCTGGAGGGCAAATTGTTTCATCTGTTGTGAGACTTGGCGGAATTTCGTGGACCGTAGTATATATGCAGGATGGTATAGTTACACTGTACGCAAACGAGGCAGTGGCTACTATGCCTTTTGGTGATAATGGTTACGACTCTAGCGCTGTTAGAGATTACTTAATTAACGAGTTTTATCCTCAATTTATTGAAAAAATAGGCTATGCTGACATTGAGAAGTACATTGTTCCTTATGGCGCAAATGAGATTTATTATCAAGCAAACGGTGCTCAAGCAATTGAGTTAAGTACTTTAAATGGTGGCGAAATTAGTGACAACGATGGCGTGGAGAGTGATTTAATTTGGTTGCCTAGCGCATATGAGGTGGGTGGTTTTGCTAATACCGACACTTCGCCTAAAACTCGTGTAAATAGTTTTAAGGTAATCGAGGCAGATGGCTTCACTTTAAATAGTGGTTTGTGGAATACTTCGAATACTATTAGATTAATGACCGACACTTCTTGGCTCCGTTCGAGCGTAAATGGCGAGCAGGCTGTTCTTAAAGATGGTGTCGTAAAGCAGGCAAACAACGGGGAGTACGCAGTGCGCCCTTGTATAAATATTGCTATTCCAGGCCTTGCAAATATTGAAAGCGCTGATGTTGAAGTCGACAGTGCAAACGATACAATCCTTGCCACTACTGCGACTGATTACTCTGATATTTTTAAAGAATATGCTACTGGTACAGGTACTCAAGCGGACCCCTATGTTTTTACTGATTGGAGATTTTTAGTACTACTATCTGATGCTGTTATGGCAGGTCAAGATACTACTAATATGTACTTCCGTATGAATGGCGACATCGATATGTCTAGCGCCACTGTTTGGGCTCCTATTGGTAGGGAGGGATACCCATTTAAAGGGTATTTTGATGGTAACGGATATACTGTTAGCAACCTTGCATCTGCGGGCTCTGGTCTTGTGGGGTTATTTGGTTATGTAGAGAATGCTACGATTACTCGTGTAGGTGTTACAAACTCCTCTTGGTATACTACGAACTCTAATGTCGGTGGTATTGCAGGTCATGTTACAAACTCATTAATTTCGCAATGTTACAGTGATTGTGGTGTTGGTGGTTGGGAATATGTAGGTGGTATCGTAGGTAGAGTTAACAACAGCGGTAGTGCGAGCGATGCGACTAAGGGTGTTATTGACTGTTATAACTTAAACGGTATTACTGGTAATGACTTTGTGGGTGGTGTTGCTGGTGCTGTCTCAAATTCTTTGATTAAAAACTGTTATAACACTGGTGCTACACAGGCATTTGGTTCAAACTGTGGTGGTATTACAAGTTCGCTAATTAGTATGCAAGGCACCGTGCAAAACAGCGTGTTCTTTAACTCTACTAATAACAACATCGCTGGTGCTACAGAGGTTGCATCTTACGATACTTTACGCGATAAAAACGCGATTGCTACTACATATCCAGGCTGGTCATTCAAGAATGGTAATGCGAGCGGTACATGGTTTATGTCTAATGTGGTAAACGACCGTTTGCCAATGCTATACTGCTTTATGCACAAGGTGTCTGTAAACCTTATTTCTAACATCCCAGAGTGTTCTGTATCCGCTGGCACGACTGATGCTGCGGTAAATTCATCACTTAACATTGTTGCTTATGCTACTTCTACTACAAACGCTCACTATATGTTTGAGGGGTGGTATCACTACGATGTGGATGCTGCGGGGAACAAAATCGAGGGTTCCGAGCGCGAATTTGTATTGTTAGAGGATGAAAATAATGGAATTACAAAAGGCGCACTTGCAAACAATGCATATCCATTTACATATAATCTAGTTTTAGATGACTACTACAACCTTGAGGCAAAGTTTGTTAGATTATACAACTTTGAGGTTAGCGCGGCATTTAATGGGTTTACATCTAGTTATGCTGGTGGTACTACATTTAGTTATAGTGCTAGCACATCTGCTCTCAATTCAGATTTAAGTGCGTGGACAACAGGCGCTAAATGGTATAAAGAGGGTACAGTGATGACCATTACTATTCAAGATGATGGTCAGCGCCAGTACTCACAACTACTTGTAGGTAACAATAATACCCCTAGTAATTCAGTATCGGGTTTGGGTACAGGAGATGAATTCTACAATCTCGACACTACTGCTGGGAATTGGGTATATAACATCACTATCACCAATACAAAAGAATGGAATGGTACCGATGTATTCTACTTTAGACCTGTGTTTAACAGGGTATATAATGTTACTACATCGGTGGCAATCCCAGATGGCTATAGTGACACGATGCCTAGCTCTCAAGTAACTTTCACAAACCTTTCGAATGCTTCGACATCTGTTAGCAGTGCTGGTGGAAATGATAGTACATTATATAATTCCACATTAACACTCACTATTTCAAATCTTAGCGAACTAACTGGAAAACTCGAGTTTGGTAGTTGGATTTTGGAATTTGTTGATGCAAGTGCTGCTGCACAAAGTTCTCAAGATTTAGGTGCTAGTGTTGGGGCGACAAATGCAGAATTTGCTCTAACTAAAATGCAAGCCGTAACTGACACAACGACAGGCATTAATGTAAAGGCTAACTTTACTTATGCGAAAAAGCAGGTAATTATTAAAGAGATGTATGATGGCGCTGAAAACGCTGCCGCTGGTATCGTATACCTTACGACAACAGGTCAAGGTGCTAGCTTTGTACCTACAGCCGACACGACACAACTTTCAAGTCTCGACTACAACACGACAGTGTATATCTATGTTTTGCCGAGTTACGCAAATGGATTTAACTACTTATCTAATAACATCTTAGGTGCAGCAGGGATCAACTTGTCTTTAAACAGTACTACTGGTGTGTGGAGTGGTAGTTTTGTAGCGAATTTTGCTGAAAGCAGTGCTACATATAATGTGGTATACGAGCAATCATCAAATTTTGCACTCAATTTTAATGTTACTCAAAATGGCGGTGTAGCAAGTCCTGGGTTGTTTACATTACCTAATAATGCAAGTGGACTGACCTTGGGTGCTAGTCTTAGCGGGTACACAGTGAGTGTTCTTGATAGCGAATATAATAAATATTATTTAAGAACTGTTACTGTTTCGTTTAGCGGTAGTGAACAAACTTACGATATCTTGACATTTGAGCCAACTACTATTTACCAGGGTACCCAAGGTCCTCAAACCATATTTACTGCAAATCCTGGCAGTACCGCTAGTGCAACAATAAATACTATCAGCGACATTTACGCAACCGCAAAGGTTACTCCTACTAATAGTAACACTACAATAAATGTCTACATCGACTTTATTGCTATTACTCGTACAATTACCGTAAATGAGACTATTGATGGTACTATTACGACATCGCGCAGTATGTACTCAATTGCTGCTACAGGCGTTACAAACGGGAAAGGTGGTAGTAATTATATTCTAAACGACACTATCACTCTCACAGCAGGTGCTACTGGTAGCGACAATATTGGTTTTAGAGTTGATAGTATTACAATGAGTCCTCAACTTGCAACTGCAAATATAAGTGGTAGCGCATGGGGTAATAGCGGGACATTGACATTTACGCTAACAGAGGATGTAACTATAAATATCGCCTACACTCAACGCCCTTATGCTATTACCATAGGCGATAACTTAAATAGTACAAGTTATGGTACCACTGTGCCAGGGTTAAATGTGACTGAAACTAACACATTTAATTATACGCTCACTGGTGGCGCATCCACGCAATACACAGCGCCATTTACTGGTAAGTTCTCGAATAGTCTAACTATTACTGGTTACAACACGCAAATTGATTTAACTATTGACACTTTAGAGCGTAAAGTTGTACTTAGTCGCATAGTTGTATTAGATTCTAATAATGCATTGCTCAAGGAATATGACCCAGCATCACAATTTACTTACACCTTAAACGATGCAAATGATAATATCAAGATTGTATTTGAATATCAACTACTACAGGCACTCAATGTTACATTTAATGATGAACTTACTGGCGGTAATAGTGCAGCATTAGTCGTGCTAGAAAATGATGCGGGCGATCGTTTGGTATTAATTGTTCCAACCGGAGCAGAGGGAGTAACTGTAGATTGTAAGGTTGCAGAATATCGTGTAACTATTACAGTAGCAATCTTTGTACAAACGACTATTACTACGACCCCTCCTGAGGCTGGGAGTGATGTAGAGAATAGTTATGAAATTACTATTCAAGATGGAGAGGCTACTTCTGTTGCAATTGCTGTAGCAGGTATCATTAATGGTCCTGACAGTGTATTCGCTTCTGGTTCAATGTAATATTATTGTGTAGAAATAAAAAGGGGAGAAAAATCGTGTTCAATAAATTATATAGAAATGGACAATTGATTGATATGCACATTCACACGCAATACTCGGATGGTATGTATTCTGTTCCTGAATTGTTGCGTTTTGCCGAAAATCGCGGGCTAGATGTCATGGCGTTTACTGACCATGATAATCTAGAGGCAAATTTTGAAGTGCGTGAGATGAAAAGCAATGGGGGCTTTTGTGGCAGAATTGTAAATGGCTGCGAAATTGCAGTTACTTATAATGGGCACAAGTATGAGGTGTTGGCATACGACTTTGATTTGGACACGCTAGCAAAATTCCCTGTGCTTAATTATGATTACCAGTTTATGCTAGAGGAGAAAAGGTTGGAAACCTTAAAGGAAATTGGAGCGCGACTTGGCTTTAGATTTACTGAAGGTTTGCAGTTTGACCCCGTGTATCGTACCGCGCACAAGACCTTTTTCCATGATTTAGCAAACTATCCAGAGAATCAAAAGTTGTATTTAAAGTATGGTATAAATAAAACTGATAACTTTTATCGTGATCATGTTGCAAAACCAGGCGCAATTTTTCACTGTTATGAATTAATAAAGGACACTCCTACTATAGAGGAGGTGTGCCAGCGAATTCACGAAGCGGGCGGTTATGCGATTTTTGCACACGCGTTTAGGGTGTATGGAGAGTCAAACCCTAAAAAATTAATAAAAGATTTAACTGCACTTGATATTTTGGATGGTTTTGAGTGCATTCACAAAAAATTCAGTTTAGCAGAGTGCCAGTGGCTTGAAAATTACTGCAATGAGCAGCATTTGATTAAAACGGGCGGTTCCGACTTCCATGGAGATGGATTTAAGATTGATGGCAAGCGTTTTGCCCCAGAGTATCTTGGTTATGTCCAGAATTCGGACTTGGAGATTAAATTCCCTATAAAAAAATAAAAAGTTTTAGATTCGGGCAATCTAATTCTTGGAGGAAATTATGAATTCGAATAAATTCTTTAAGTTGAACTTTAAAATGGTGATACAGACTGCTATCTTGCTAGTTTTAGGTGCTGTAATAGCAGCGGTTATGTTAGCGCCTAATATAGCAACTAATAGGAATTATGTGAGCGCTGCCGAAGGCGAAGTAGTGCCAGCAAGTTCGCTTGATGGATTTGTTCCTACTGCGTTAGGTAGTGGCGAATATTTTGAAACTTTTGTAGATAGTAATGTCGAGCCAAATGTGACATACTACCTAATCAGCGATGCTGATGATTTGCGTACGCTTGCGTATTTTGTGAATACTACATTTACAGAGGAGCAGGCTACCGAATTGGAGCTTCAAAAAAAATACTCACGCGCCTCCTATCGCATGACTAATCATATTGATTTATCAAAGTGGACCAAATGGGAGCCAATTGGTACTGCATTAAATCCTTTTTATGGGTCTTTTGATGGCCAAGGGCATTCAGTGTATGGTTTAACTATTATAGATGATATTGAATCACCAACGACTGATACCTACGCAGGATTATTTGGTAATGTGTCATATTTAAAGGATGCCGATGTTGAATACAGGCCCGTAATTCAGCGTCTAGGGCTAAAAGATACTATTATTAAAACTAATCGTGAGTATGTCGGCGCAATTGCCGCTGTTGCCTACGGTGTAAACCCTATGGTGTATGGAGCAGATGCAATCATTAACCCAACATTTAAAACTATGCAAGTAAAAGAAGAAATCGGCGACTCTGAAGAGGTTACTAGGGCTTACTCCAATGCGCAGGCTGCACTTGTAATTCAAGACTGTTACAATGTAGGTTATATCGAGGGTGGCAACTATGTAGGAGGACTTGCTGGAGCGCTTTACTATGGCGCGGTAATATATAACTGTTACAATGCACCTTCTACCACAAACGCATATAATGCAGACTACGATGTTTACTCTAGTAACCCGAATGCAAACATAGGCGGTATTGCTGGTGCGGCAGATTTTACTACAATGGCAATTATCTATAACTGTATCAGTACAGTTAGTGTATCAAAACAAGATGCGACCAGCAGCTCAAGTAACATAGGCTATATTATTGGTAGTAAATCAAACCTCGCTGGTAGTACACAATACAACTATAATGTTTTCTATAGTCGTGACATCACTTATGTGGGTGATTATGGCACAGGACTAAATTTAGCGTTTTTAACAGCGACTCCTGATGCTTTCTTAGTGCCTAGAAAATTCTCAATAACAGGTTACAACCCAGATATGTGGGCAAGTGATACTGACACAATTTGGGCGCAGCAACAAAATATAAACAATGGGATACCAGTGCTATACAATGTTCCACAACTTGTCAAATTTGATTTTGTAGCACAAGATGTGGATGGAAATGAGTTAGTGGCTAGCGAGGCTACTTCTGAGGCTGTGAAAGCCGCTGATTTGGTGGCTTATGATGGGGCAATTTTGTTTGAGCAGGGGACCGACTTTATAGTTAAAAGCACTGCCGTAATGGATTATAAGTACGAATTCAGTGAGTGGAAGGAGTACTACACTGCAAACTCTATTGAGCCTGCTGAATACGAGGACTACATTGAAAATAGTAATATTTCAAGCACAAAGTTGTTTGTTTACCACGATGCTAGTGTGATTGCTGTATTTGACTTTAAAACTTACAAGCTTAGCTTAAATGCCGACCCCTCGGATAAAATTGATGTTAATAAAACAACCATAGCGATAAAAGATGGCACTTCGTATAGTTATCAAGCGGCACAGAATGGTGTTGAAGTAAAATATGATGAAGAGGTAACTATTACAGGTGTTGCTGCGACTGGTTATGAAATTACAAAGTGGACCACAATGTATCCAGAGGCAATAACTGGGACAGGTGCAAATATCACTCTGAGTATTCAGGCCTATGTGGATGCATATATGGGTGATGCAGAGAACAACTCTAGTAGTGCAATTCCAGAAGGGCTTAACCTCCTTGCGGCTATTCAGTCTAAAGTGTATGAGTTCTCAATGAATGAAATTGAGCCCAGCATAGGGTCAATACAGGCTACGACTGTTAATGGCACACTAGAGGCAACTGATAGTGTTGAATACGGTACTCAAATCGCTCTAAACGCAACGGTTGCAGATCCAAACTATCAATTTATTTCTTGGGTAATTCAGTTTGGCGATGGTTCGAGTATAAAGAGTGAGCTGAGAGACTACTCATTTACTGTGCAAGACCAGGGTAATATCACTATTACTGCAAACTTTGACAAAAAGAAATTTTATGTTAATATCGCCGCTGTTGCTGGTGGTAGCGCTGCTATAACTAGTGCGACAATATCGCCAACGACAGAAAATAAGTTCTATTATGATGAGACAATAGAAATTCTTGCGACAGCAAGCACTGGCTATAAATTAACAGGACTTAATGTTTACAAAGGCAGCGACCTTGTGGATTTTGACTCAATTAGTTCAGATGAAATGACTTTTGACTTAGAGTCAGGGATTTTGGTTATTAAGTCATTGTCTCAAGACCTTAGAATAGTTCCAGTATTTACAGTGCAGAGTTTTAACTTGACTGTAGAGGTAACTCCTAGCGAAGGAGCCACAGTGACTCATAATGGAGAAAGTATTGTCGGCACAAATTCCTTTGTCTACAATACGGATGTGGCACTCAATGTATTTGTAGCGGAGGGGTACGAATTAGTTAGCATTACTGCTGATGATGGCAGTGTATACGAGAATGGCAACTTTGTAAAAGTGTTGAAAGACACAAAGGTTACAATTACTTTACAGAAGAAAAAATTTGTTGTTAATGTTACCATAAAGTACGAGAGTAATTCGACTTACTCAATTGACTCAAGTTGTATTGAGGGCGTTGGGCAGTACACCTATGGCGATGAAGTCGAGATTAGTTTCGATATCCCTGCAATGTTTAAGTTCTCTAGATGGGACCTCGCTAGAAATTACGAAAACAGTAGTTACGACAGTACAAATGGAACATTTACTTGTACAGGCATTGAGGAAAATATATACCTTACCGCATACTTCGCTTTGGTAAACACAAAAATCACATTCACTGCCGAAGGCGTTGATGAAGAAGGTGGCTGGTACTTGTATGATGGCGACAATATGGTTGATTCTCAAGGCGAAATTGCTACAAAATCTTACGCTAACGATGTCCGTGTGCAATTAGCTAGCGGGTATAGAAACAATGGCGAGTTTACTCACAAGTATAGATTTAGCCACTGGGAAATCAATGGTATGCCTGTATCTAGTGCAAGCGATTATACCTTTAAGGTGACTGGCGAGGAAATGACAGTCAACGCTGTGTTTGTGCCAGTTGAGTTGAGTGTTAGCGCTAATGTAGTCCGCATTAATGAGGCGACTGGTATATATGATAACCTTAGCGATGCTGGCGACATAAAGGGGCTACTTGCAAATACTTACTATTATGGTGACAAGGTTGCTTTAAGTGTATCCACCAATAAGGGCTATATGTTCCTAGGCTGGTATGTGTGGAACGCAAATATGAGCGGTAGCGCGAATGGGAAGTTTATTACGGATGAGTTAACTCTAAGTCTCACAATCACTTCGGATACAAAGGTTTATGCTGCGTTTGAGCGTGTTAGCAACATCACAGTCCAAATGTCTGATAAGAATGCTGGAAATGTTACGGGCGGTGGCACCTATATTGTAGGTGAAAGCGTGATTTTGTCTGCAAAACCTAATTCGGGGTATAGATTCGTTAGTTGGCAAGAGAACGGCAGCGTAGTCAGCACTGAGACAAACTATCGCCTAAATATCACGAGAAATGACCGTACATTTATGGCGGTATTCGAGCCAATTTTTAAACTAACTTTGATTTCCAATAATGAGGATTATGGAAAAATAATCGGTAGCACAAACGGAAATTATCAAGACAATGTTACATTGAGGGCGGTTAGCGAAAACAATTGCTCTTTCGTAGGTTGGGTGATTAATGATAAAATTGTTAGCACCTCCGAAGTTTTGAACCTAAACCTAAATGGCAATATCGAAGTTCGTGCTTTGTTTAAGAAAAACTTTGACTGGAACATCCTAATTATTTTGGTAGGTTGTGTAATTTTTGCTGGCATTTTGATTGCTGGGTCTGCTGCATATATCAAGATGCGTGAGGCAGAGCCTATGCTAGTTCGAGTGCTTTTAAATAGTAAAGATGATAAAGAGGCATTGCAGAAGCCTTCAAAGCGTGAGCAGTACCGTGATACTATTGAGCCAGTACCCACACGCAAGACTACAAAGGCGAATGTCGCTCCAATCCCTGTTCGTAAGATAACCGTTGCGCCAATTAACCACAAGGGTGAGTTGGTAGGCAGGACAAAACGCGCCGCTACGGAAAAGCCAACACTAAAGACTGAGGAGACTCCTATTAAACCTACGGAGAAAGAGGAAAAGAGTGAAAAGATAGAGAAGCCAAAGACCACCACGGCTACAAAGTCTAATTCAGCTCAAAACTCTAAACCAAAGGCTAGTACGAGTAAGAAATCGGGCGCCAATCACAAGGGTAAGAAGTCTAAAAAGAAAAAATAATACAAAAGACTGCTAAATAGCAGTCTTTTTGTTTGATAAATATTTAAAAAAACTATATAATTAAATAAAAAAGGTGAAATTATGTTGTATCTTGCTAATGACCATGCGGGTTTTACGCTAAAGGAAGAATTGATAAAATATTTAAAAAAGCATAATGTCGAGTATGATGACTTGGGTGCTTATTCCATAGAGCGCACAAATTTTCCGCAGTATGCTAAACTATTAACGGAAAAGGTGGCAGAGAACCCCGAAAATCGCGGAGTACTAATCTGTGGTACGGGAATAGGTATGAGTATTGCCGCAAATCGTAACCCTAAAATACGGGCAGCGTTGTGCAAAAATGTAAAGACAGCACGCCTCGCTAGACAGCATAATGATGCGAATGTGCTGGTTTTGGCGGGGAGGGGTACCTGTAAATATAATGCTAAAAGAATGCTAGCCGCTTTTCTGTCTACCGCTACCTTAGGTGGAATATATGCAGAACGAATGCGAGAAATCGACAATTAAAACCAAAAAACTTGGCAACCTGCCAAGTTTTTTTGTAATTTTTAGGCGCGATGTAAATATATTTATAGAAAAGGGGTGAGCGTTATGAAATTTCGTTATCTTTTCAGTATTTTACCAGTTTGCTTTGCTTTTATGTTTGCAGGATGTGGCGTGACTGCCGAGGATTTAATGAAAAACTACCTTGCCGAGTGCCAAAATAACTATTTCGTAGGCACTACACAAAATTTCAAGGTTTCTTTGTGGAGTGGTACAAGGGAGGACCCGTATGAGCCAAATGGCGAATTAGGCGAACTCGTGGATTTTTGTATTATTAGTGTTGTGCCTGTAGGTGATGTTAGTACTTTCGGACTAAATTATACCGTAGAGGTGAATGATAAAACCTATAATGGTGAGTTTGAAAAAAGTCCGTTTGATAATAGTTTTGCTGCTGATATAGGGGTAAGGGTCGAGGATACAGACTCAATTTATGCCTACATCATTGTAGATGGTGTTTCCGAAGTGGGGAAATTAGAATGCATTTCGACTAATTTTAAGATAAAGAATACCGATGCATTGAGTATAGTTGTTGATAACTTCAGCGAAAATATCATTTCACTATCTAATGGCGGAGAAAGTCCGGTAGAGGGGTACTGTAAAATTATTAGCACGGACAAGAATTTGGGGATATACTTCTGGTATGTGAGGCTTGTAAATGCCGAGGGTAAGGACATAACTGTCGTTATTGACCCCAGTAGTGGTGAAATTATGGCGAAAAAGTTGTAACATTTTTTAACACGATTTTATATAATGACAATGTAGAGATAAATCTTTGAGAAGCACAAAGGATATAGAGTACGAAAGAATTATACATAATGATAAAATTCCTAAAAAACAATAGATTTGGAGGTCCAAAAGATGTTTAGCAAACTATTCGGCAACGGCTGCGGCTGTTCCGGAAAAAACTCTAGTTGCGATGTCCTTACATGGTTAGTAATACTGTATGTGTTAATGAATTGCGGTATCTTTAACTGCGGTTTAGACTGGTGTACTATTCTAATTTTGCTACTATTTTTCTGCTGCTGCTTTAAAAAAGATGGCTGCGGATGTAACAACTACGGCTGCAACTAATTTAATTAACTTCACCCCAGTTTGGGGTGATTTTTGTTTTATCAAAATTTAGTAAGTTTAGGTTTCGATTTAAGTTTTAGACTTATATTAGACATTGTGGTATGATAAAAACTTAATTTAATCTAGGGGCAAATCGTTACTTTTTGCGGCATTCGACAAAATAAGTCCAAAAGTTACAGAATAAAAGAAATCAACTATCTTAAACTAGAATTGTAAAAAAAGCGATTTTTTTGGTAAAATGTTTATAAAATTAGCGCGTAATTTGTTGACAAAACTTCGGTAATGTTATACAATTGCAATGTTACTAATTAAACAAGGAGACCTTAAATGAAAACGAAATTATTAGGCAAGATTACTTTATTAGCATTCGTGCTGATGGTGACTCTGTCATTCGGTTCAATCAGTCCTATGTTAGCCACCGTTAGCGCAGAGACTACAATTTCTAGCGCAGGTGCTACAGGATATATTATTGAATTGACAGATTATCAGTCAAGTTATGACTTGGAGGATACCGAGAGTTTTAACGGAATTATGGGGTACAAGCTTCCTACTCCTAAATTAAAAAATTGGCATTCTTCAACTACAGAAGATGTAGCAATTACAGAGACTAACTTTGATGTTACTGTTACTAATTCTTCTGGTAGAGAAGTTGCAGTAGCCGAGGATAATGGTACTCGCTTTATTCAAGTGGGTAAATCTGACCGCTATACCGTGACTTACACAGCGACAAACGAAAGCGGAGTAGTTACTGCTACCCGTAATGTTACTATCGACATCACTGCACAAGATGCCGAGTTTGAGTTTGACTCAAATAGTGCTCAAATTCTGCCCACAGTTGTAGAGGCAGGGGACAACATTGTTTTCCCTTGGCCAAAGGTAAAGACAGGCGATGGTGATGATGACTATGTTACCGAGCCGAACATTGTGATTACTCTTGAGGGCCCTACAAAGGCAAACGAAGGTGCAACAAGTGCTGTTACGCAGCGTGAGTTGGGTAACCAGGTAATTAACAATGTCAACCACAAGACCTACAAGATTACTGAAAACGACACTGGTACATTTACCGTAACCTACACTTATAACAATAGTGGTACAGACATTGTTAAAAAGTTTACCTTCAATGTAGTGTCTACTGCACCCGAGGTTAAGCTTGCGTACAGTGGTTGGTCAAGTTCAATTGAGAATTTGACTTTATCCGTAGGTCAAGAGGCTGTTTTGCCAACACCTACAGTAATTAACACCGCACAAAACAATGTTACTGTTAGCAATGTTTACACCGAAGTATCAATTGTAAACACCACAACTAACGAAACTTACCCAACCATTACTGACTTTAGATTTACACCAGATGAGGATGGTGACTACCGTATCACTTATGTGACAAAAGACTTTACTGGTGCTACAGTTTCGTACACCACTTTAAAGAACCATGTTAAAAAGACTGGTGATTCTATTACTATTAAGGTTGTAGATGACTATTCTAGCAAGGTAACAGTTTCAGATGGTAACACAACTATTGATGCTAGTATGTCTGACATCGATGCAGTTGAGAATGCCGACTACGCTATTCCTACCAATGTTTATCTCGTTAAAGGTGAGGCTACTGTTACTTTCCCAGCAATTTACGCTACAGCGGGTTGGGGTGATTACGACAATCTTCACTTAACTCGCCAAATTTACAAGAGAAATTCTTCTCAACAAGTTTTGGAATTACAGCAAAAGCCTAATAGTTCGGAGACTTACAAGCCATATGAGGCTGCTCCATACAAGTTCACATCAGAGGGTGAATACTCAATTCGTTACATTGCATACTATGTAGATGATGAGGGTAAAGAGATTACTGGTACTACTAGACAGTTAAGCTTTAGTTTCACCGTTCACGATGTTGATGTAGAGCCAACAGTTGATTTGACTGTTACTGCACCTAATGTGACCAAGGCTGCTAGAAAGGGCAGTACTATTACATTCAGTGCTCCTACTGCTACTTCGTTAATTTCTGGCACAAACGAAGTTGCTGATGCAAACATTAAACTCGAAGTTGTATACAAGTTTAACTTTAGTGGTGGTACTTCTACAGAGTACACTGCTGAATTAAATGATGACAATGTTTACGAGATTAATATTGATATGCCAAATGGAATGGAGGAGAGCCAGTGGGATACAGTAACCTCTCTTGAGATTACTTTCCGCGCTACTGATGACTTCCACGATGGCGTGCCTACCGAAGTTACTAGAACGGTAAATATCGTTGACTTCGCAGGAGACAACACCGCTCCACAACTCACAGAGTTTGATGCTAGTGTTGATACTAGCGAGGCTGGTGTTTTGACACTTCCTAAAGTTACCTTTACTGACAACTCTAGTATTAGCCTAGTTGCATATGTACTAAAGGGCAACAGTGTAATGAAGGTTATCAACGCAAGCACAGGCACTACCGCAACTATTCAAGGGGCTACCTATACTCCTACCGAGGAGGGTACCTTTACAATAACATATGTTGCAACTGACCAAAACAACAATATTAGTACTATTAGTGTAAACTACACTGTAGATTTCCACAATGGTTACTCTGTGTCAATCGACAACATTAGTGCACAACAATATGGTACTGTTATTAACCTTCTTGACTATGTAAATGTTACTGACCACGGCGAAGCTATTGATATGGCTGATATGACTGTGAGAGTAGTTCAAGATGAAGTTAACCAGGACTACCTTGATAATGGCACCAATGTACCAAACAATACCTTGATTATCTATGTATCGGGCGACTTTAGTTTCCCTAGCGCTGACCGTATCGATGGTGAGATTGTGACCCTTGAGGGTGACATCACTGTTAGAGCATGGGCAAAGGATGCTGAGGGCGTATGTGACTACACACAAAATGGTTCATCTGCGATTACATTCTCTACTTCTGACTCTACAAACCCTACATTCACAATTGAGGATGAGTCATTAGATGGTAGCAACTACGAATTTACCGACAGTACCGCTGATAACGAAATCGAGCTTCCTTGGTTCGACCGTGTGATTGACAATGAAAGTGGTATTAACCCAGACTCAATGAAAATCGAGCTATACTACCAAGACACTCCTGATGACATTATTCACACATTCACCAGTGCTAATATTGACAGTTTGAAGTTTACACCAAATAGACAGGGTAAGATTAATGCTGTATACTCGGTGAGCGACATTATTGGTAACACTTACAGCCGTACTTTTGTATTGAATATTGGTGATGTTACTCCTCCTGAAATCGTGCTAAACGATGCAGTGACTGCTGATGACTTTGTTGGTGGTAAGTTGACTATTGATTTGAGTAAAATTGATATCGACAATGATTCTGCGCTTGACCCATTAGAGGACATTACTATTACAATTACTCGTGATGGCACCGATGTTGAATTCTCGCGCGACTCAGAGAATCGTAACATTATTGAGATTACAATGGACACCGCTGGTACCTATGTGGTGACATTTGATACCGAGGATGCTGCTGGCAATGCTGCACAAACCATTACAAAGACCTTTAACATTTCCGCTGGGACAACCGCACCAGTGAACTCATCGACAATTTGGGGTACAGTATTGATTATTGTAGCACTAATCGTGCTTGGATTAGTAATATTCTTCTTTGTAAAACCATCAAAGTCAAAGATTACCGCTCCAAAGACAACAGTAAAGAAAGATGATGACAAGAAAAACAAGTAATACTTGATTAAAAGAGTGAGCGAATGCTTGCTCTTTTTATGATTGTGGAATCTTGTAAATAATGGAGGACTATATGAAAAAATTTAGAGCCCATCCAAGTGGGGTTGCTATACTTGCAGATTATATTGAGCGATACGAAAAAATGAAATTAGATACTTTGAACGAAGTAAAGTCGCATTTTGATAAAATTAAGGATGAAATTTGCCTTGAACCAGGGAAAATGACAGAGCACGAAAAGTCATTGATTATTAACGAGTTAAAACAAAAGTTTTGCACTCATTACGAGCGTGAGGATACCTTGGCTGAAGTTTTGCACCAAAATTGCTTTTCAAACTATTGTACCTTGCGAGGTGACTTATTTTTCGATTTAGAAAAATTCATTAGAGATGCAGGTGAACGCGAAGCAATTTATTCAGCATTTCAAAAGTATGTAGTAGGTGATAATTTTGATGCTGAAATCGAGATTACTGAGTCAGGAGCTGATTTGAAATTGATTTCGATGCGTTCTTATCAACAACCAAAGGCAAAAAACGATTATAAAAAAATGCCCATAAGGTCAAAGGTAAATAACTTATTTATAATTCCTGTTCCAGAAGTTTTGATTGATAAGGCTATTAATTATCAAGTTGAGGTTTTAAAGAGCAAGGCAAAAATATTAGCCATTAAAAAACCAACCATAAAATTAACAAACAATAAACAAAATTTTGAACTAAATCGCTAACATACAAAACTCCGTAATTATGCGGGGTTTTTGTATTCAATTTACTAGATTTAGATGTATTGCAAATATTTTTATTATGTGCTATAATTATTATTAATCATTTCGGGGTAAAATAGGATTATGGAAGATAGAAAATTTGAATTAGTGTCTAAATATCAGCCTACTGGCGACCAACCACAGGCAATTGACAAGTTGGTCGAGGGCATACGCAATGGCTTGAGAGAACAGGTGCTACTCGGCGTGACTGGTAGTGGAAAGACATTCACTATGGCAAATATCATAGCAAAACTTAACAGACCCGCATTGGTGTTAGCGCATAACAAAACCTTGGCAGCACAGTTATGTAACGAGTTTCGAGAGTTTTTCCCGCACAATAGGGTAGAGTATTTTGTGTCATATTACGATTATTATCAACCCGAAGCATACATTCCTAGCAGCGATACCTATATTGAAAAAGATTTGGCAATAAATGATGAGATTGATAAACTTCGCCACAGTGCCACTTGTTCTCTATTAGAGCGCCGCGACACAATAGTTGTGGCATCGGTTTCGTGTATTTACGGTTTAGGTAATCCCGAGACCTATTATAATATGGGACTTAGTTTGCGCGTAGACCAAGAAATTGATATGCGTATGGTTGTTCAACGGTTAATTTCAATGCACTATGCGAGAAACGATGTCGACTTCGCTCGTTCTTGCTTTAGATTAAAGGGTGATACGCTTGATATTTTCCCTTCATATAGTAGCGAGGTCGCGATACGCGTGGAGTTTTTTGGGGACACAATTGAGCGAATTTTTGAATTCGACCCCGTTACAGGAAAAAAGATTAACACACTAGAGCATTTTTTGCTGTTTCCTGCTACTCACTTTGGTGTTAGTCCTGAGAATTTAAGTGCTGCGCTTGCCCAAATCAAGTCCGATGCCGTGATTGCAGAGCAAGATTTCGTATCCCAAGGGAAATTAATCGAGGCGCAACGCATAAAGGAAAGGGTAGCGCACGATGTCGAAATGATTCAAGAAATGGGGTACTGCAATGGTATCGAGAATTATTCACGATACTTCGATGGTCGGTCTCCTGGGGAGGCTCCTTATGTGTTACTCGATTATTTCCCTCCAGATTTTATCACATTTATAGATGAATCTCATATCACTCTACCGCAAATTCGTGGGATGTACAATGGCGATTTGGCGCGAAAAAAGAACTTAGTTGACTATGGCTTTAGACTGCCCGCAGCGTATGACAATCGCCCGCTTAAATTTGATGAATTTGATAGCCGTGTGGGGCAAATGATATGCGTATCAGCGACTCCAGGGCAGTACGAACTCGAGCACGCAGGTCAAGTCGTAGAGCAGATTATTAGACCCACAGGCTTGGTTGATCCCGAAATCGAAGTACGCAAGACCAAGGGGCAGATTGATGACCTAATGGGCGAGATTTTCAAGACTGTAGAGACTGGTGGCAGAATTTTGGTTACGACTCTTACAAAACGCATGGCTGAGGACCTAACTACCTTTTTTATGGAGCACGGAATAAAAGTAAAGTACCTGCATAGCGAAATCGACACCCTGGAGCGAATTGAGATAATAAACGGCTTGCGTGCGGGTGAATTCGATGTGATTGTGGGAATTAACTTATTACGCGAGGGGCTAGATTTGCCCGAGGTGAAACTTGTCGCCATTCTAGATGCGGACAAGGAGGGCTTTTTGCGAAGCGATACTTCGCTGATACAGATTATAGGTCGTGCTGCCCGAAATGCCGAAGCGCGAGTTATCATGTACGCGGACAACATTACCGATAGTATGCGCCGCGCAATCGATGTCACGGAGCATCGTAGGAAGTTGCAGACCGAATACAACAAAGCGCACAATATTGTGCCTAAAACTATTATAAAAGAGATAAAAAACACTATTGAAATCACCAAAAAGGTCGAGACAAATCCTCAAGATATGAAAGACAAAGACCTCAGGGCTGAGATTGATAGAGTAAAGGGACTAATGCAAGTCGCTAGTAAAAATCTCGAGTTTGAAAAAGCAATTGAATTGCGCGAACAATTAAATTATTTGCGCAAATTATTAAGAGAGGAAAAATAATATGCAAAAGGATATAGTTATAAAAGGGGCGCGTGAGAATAATTTGCAGAATATAGATTTGAGCATTCCACGCAATAAATTGATTGTATTTACTGGGGTGAGTGGCAGCGGAAAGTCTACTCTAGCGTTTGATACCATTTACGCAGAAGGGCAGCGCCGCTATGTGGAATCACTTTCGAGTTATGCGCGCCAGTTTTTGGGGCAAATGCAAAAACCCGATGTCGATAGTATAGATGGACTTAGTCCCGCAATTAGTATCGACCAAAAGACCACGAGCAACAATCCGCGCTCGACCGTGGGTACAGTGACCGAAATTTACGATTACCTACGCTTGCTTTTTGCGCGTGTGGGTATTCCACATTGCCCGAAATGTGGTAGACCTGTTGCAAAGCAAAGTATTGACCAAATAGTAGACAAGGTGATTGCTGAAATTCCCGAGGGTACTAAAATGATGATTTTAGCGCCCGTAGTTCGAGGGCAGAAGGGCGAACATACTAAAATTTTAGATAGTATTAGGAAAAGTGGCTTTTCGCGTGTCGATATTGATGGTAATATCTATACTTTTGATGAGGAAATTAAACTCGATAAGAACAAAAAGCACTCAATTTCAGTCGTGGTCGACCGCATTATAATGAAGCCCGACATTGAAAAACGCCTTACCGAGAGTGTAGAGACTGCAATAAAAACTGCTAGCGGGATGGTTGTCGTTATTACACCCGACAATCAGTATCTGTTTAGCAATCAATTTGCTTGTCAGCACTGCGGCATTGGTTTTGAGGAGATTACGCCTAGATTATTTAGTTTTAACAATCCATTTGGCGCCTGCTCTGAATGTCACGGGCTTGGTTTTACTAGCGAGATTGACCCAGATTTAATAGTCAAGGACAAGTCAAAATCAATTCGCGAGGGCGCAATAAATGTGTCTGGCTGGAACCTTGACACAGGGCTTTTTTCACAAAGTTATTTTGAGGCATTGAGTAACAAGTATCACTTTAGCCTCGATGTGCCATTTAAAGATTTGCCCGAGGAAATAGTAGACATATTAATGTACGGCAATTGCGGCGAGGAACTAGATATTTCTTGGAATACAAAGCGGTTTTCAGGTAACACGCGCGGCTCTTTTGAGGGGATTATCAACAATCTTGAGCGTAGGTATCGTGAAACTACCAGTGAGTACATTAAGGGCGAAATTGCTAAATATATGCGCGACAAGCCCTGTAAACTGTGTAACGGAGAGCGGTTGAAAGATGTCGCACTCGCTGTCACAATTTTTGGCAAAAATATTACTAAACTGTGTAATATGAGCATTGATGAATTGGCGAAATTTTTTACCGATAACAAGTTTAGCGAGAATGAAAATATGGTTGCTGCACCGATTGTGAAAGAGGTGTTATCTCGCCTAAAGTTTTTGCAAGATGTGGGGTTAAATTATCTTACGCTTTCTCGTAGCGCTGGTAGTTTGAGTGGTGGAGAATCACAGCGTATCCGTTTAGCTACGCAAATCGGTAGCGGGCTAACGGGGGTTATCTATATATTAGATGAGCCGAGTATTGGGCTGCATCAGCGCGATAACGATAAATTAATCGAAACTTTAAAGCATTTGCGCGACCTCGGGAATACACTAATTGTGGTCGAACACGATGAGGACACCATGAGAGCCGCAGATTACCTAGTCGATATTGGACCTTTCGCTGGTAAAAATGGCGGTAGGTTGGTCGCTAGTGGTACTTTACCCGAAATTATCGCTTCAAAAGAATCAATCACGGGAAAATATTTGAGTGGTGAGTGGAAAATTGATATCCCTAGTACTAGGCGCAAGGGTATAGGCAAGTTTATTACCGTTCGTGGTGCGCGTGAGAACAACCTCAAAAATATAGATGTCGACTTTCCTTTAGGCGTTTTTACCTGTGTGACTGGGGTCAGTGGTAGCGGAAAAAGTAGTTTGATTACGGATATTTTGTACCCAGCATTATCAAATAGATTAAATGGTAGCACAATGGCTGAGGGTAGGTACGATAAAATCGAGGGACTCGAGAATGTTGACAAAGTAATCGCTATTGACCAAAGTCCAATAGGTAGGACCCCCAGGTCAAATCCCGCGACATATACTGGCGTGTTTACTCAAATTCGCGAACTTTATGCGCAGACTCCCGATGCGCAGGAGCGCGGATATTTGCCTGGTCGGTTTAGTTTTAATGTGTCGGGCGGGCGTTGCGAGGCGTGCTGTGGTGATGGTATCAAAAAGATTGAAATGTACTTTTTGCCTGATATCTATGTGCCGTGTGAGGTGTGCAAAGGCCGCAGATACAATCGTGAAACACTCGAGGTTAAATATAAGGGCAAGAGCATTTACGATGTGCTAGAAATGACCGTTGAGGAGGCGTTGAAGTTTTTCGAAAACCAAAGCCAAATCCGTTCTAAAATTCAAGCACTCTACGATGTGGGGCTTGGGTATATTAAATTAGGACAGTCCGCTACTACTCTAAGTGGTGGAGAGGTGCAAAGAGTGAAGTTGGCTACCGAACTTTCTAAAAAAAGCACAGGAAAGACTGTGTATATTCTCGATGAGCCAACAACTGGGTTACACATTTACGATGTGGACAAATTAATTAAGATTATGGATTTAGGTATTGTTAAAACTAAAGAACCTTTCCAAAGATTATTCCATCAAGGTATGATTTTAGGTGAAAACAATGAAAAAATGTCTAAATCACGAGGAAATGTTATAAATCCTGATGAAATTGTAGAAAAATATGGTGCCGACACTTTAAGAATGTATGAAATGTTTATGGGGCCTTTAGAAGCATCACTACCTTGGTCAACACAAAATCTTGAAGGAAGCCGTCGTTTCTTAGAAAGAGTATTTAGATTATTTACTGATGATGAATATAAATCTAAAATTAGTGAAGAAAATGATCATAGTCTTGATAAAATTTATCATCGTAGTGTTAAAAAAGTTAGTGATGATATTGAAAACTTACAATTAAATACGGCCATTTCTCAATTGATGATTTTTATTAATGAAGCTTACAAAGCTAAAACGATTTATTTAAATTATGTACTTGGCTTTATAAAACTTATTTATCCTTTTGCTCCACATATGGCTGAAGAATTGTGGGAATATTATGGTCATAAAGAATCGATTACTTATGAACCTTGGCCTACTTATGAAGAAAAATTTTTAGTTGATGATGAAGTGTGTGTGGCTATTCAAGTAAATGGTAAACTTAGAGCAACAATGTTAATTAGTAAAGATAGTTCTAAAGATGATACTTTAAATAAAGCATTAGCACTTCCTGAAGTTCAAAAACATTTACAAGGAAAAGAAATTAAAAAAACAATTGTTGTTGTTAATAAAATAGTTAATATTGTCGTTGCATAAATAAATATCCACTAGAATATCTAGTGGTTTTTCTTTTTCGGGTATAACCCTCCCTCTATTGGCCACGCTCACCGAGCGTGAATGGACGGCCTGACGCC